>JAQUCY010000070.1 GCA_028685975.1 Acholeplasmataceae bacterium
TGGAATTAATATGTCAGTTGATAGTGGTAATTTTAACTGTTTTGCGTTAAAATATACTTGATTTAATTGTGTACTTGACATACTACAATTATATCAAAAAACCACCCTGTTCTACCAGAGTGGTTTTCTTTTTGTCGAACCATAACTATTTTATTTCGTTACAGCCCCTTTTTTATAAGTTCATTAAAATGGCATAGTGTTTAACGGTTAATTTCCCATAAGTATTGGTTTTTTATGTAAATTAAGATAAAATATCAGATAGATTAAGTTGGTGATAACTTGAAAAGTAACATCATAGGAATTGGTGGAATAAACACTGATCATAAGTACCATATTTCTGGTAAAATTAAACTTTATACTTCAAACATAGCGACATCTAGTTATTCTTATGGCGGCGTTATGCGTAATGTCTTAGAGAACCTAGGTAGATTAGGAGAAGATGTAACTCTTTTTGGGGTAGTTGGAAATGACATTCGAGGTCAAGATATTATTAACTATTCAAAAGAATTTATGAAGGTTGATAAAGTTTTAAGATCCGATAAACCAACTGGTAGTTATGTTGCCATCACTGAACCTGAAGGTGATATGTTTTTAGGGTTAGCTGTGATGGAAAACATGATAGATTTGAATATTGATTATTTGAAAAAGTATGAAGAAGATCTAAAAAGGGCAGATTATATTTTGATTGACTCTAACCTTGATATGGAAACCATTAATTATTTAATTGCTTTAGCAAAAAAATATTATATTAAATTAATTATTATTGGTGTATCAGGGCCTAAAACAGCTAATTTACCATTAAATTTAAAAGGGGTTTATCTAGCCATTCACAATTTAGATGAATCTCAAAGGTATTTTAATAGTTCCTTAGATGATATCAAACTATTGACCAGTTTTTGGGTTGATAGAGGTGTTGAGATAAGTGTTGTAACAAATGGCGTTCATAATGTTTGTTACCAAGCAAAAGGAGAAAAAGTTGTTGAAGTTCCAGTAAAAAAATCTAAACAATTTGTCGATGCTACTGGGGCGGGAGATTCCTTTTCCAGTGGGATTATTTATGGTTTAGCAAATAACTATACGCTAAGAAATTCCATTACATTGGGGTTGGTAAATAGTTATTATACTGTTTCTTCAACCGATTCAGTTAGAAAAAACTTAAGCAGTGAAACTTTATTAAAAGAAATGGAGAAATATAAAAATGACATCTAATTATTTAAGTTATTCAAAAGAAGTTCAGAAAGCTATGGCCAATTCACAACCAATTGTTGCCTTAGAGTCAACTATAATCACACACGGTATGCCATACCCACAAAACTTAGAAATGGCAAAAAAAGTAGAACAAATTATTCGTGACAACGGTGCTGTTCCAGCAACCATAGCAGTCATGGATGGTAAAATTAAAGTCGGTTTAGAAGCAAAAGAACTTGAATTATTAGCTAAATCACCTGAAGCTATTAAAGTATCAAGAAGAGATTTCGCTTATGTATTAGCTTCTAAAAAAGTTGGTGCAACCACTGTATCTGGAACTATGATTGCTGCTGGACTTGCAGGTATCAAGTTTTTTGTAACAGGTGGAATTGGTGGTGTTCATAGAGGATTCAATGAAGACATGGACGTTTCTGCAGATTTAGATGAACTTGCTAAGACTAGTGTTTGTGTAATTTGCGCGGGAGCTAAAGCTATTTTAGATTTACCAAGAACGTTAGAATACTTAGAAACTAAAGGTGTTCCAGTGGTTGGTTATAAGACTGATTATCTACCAGCATTTTATACTGCTAAAAGCCCCTATCAATTATCGTTAAGACTTGATAGTCCTGATAATATTGCGAAACTGGTACATGCACAAGAACGATTAGGATTAGAAGCTGGTGTTCTTGTCACAAATCCAATTCCTGTTGAGCATGAACTAGATGGCACTTACATGGACACGATTATTACTGCGGCTGTCAAAGAAGCACATGATAAGCATGTCAAGGGGAAAGATGTTACCCCATTCTTGTTGGCAAATATTGTTGAAAAAACCGGTGGTAAATCGTTAGAAGCGAATATTGAGTTGGTTTATAATAATGCTAAGCTTGGTGCACAAATTGCGAGTGCTTATAATGACATTGATTAATATTATTTTATAAGAGGTTTACAATCAAAGCTCTATTAGATAGTAGAATAGGAGGAAAAATGAAAGAAACAAACAAAAAATATATTCTTGAACCATGGGTGGTTGATTTTAACCAATTTGGTCAATATAAAACGTATGGGTATCATAATATGTTAGGTTACTTAGCTGACACACATTTAAAGGATACGGATGCAGGCGTTGGGGTTCAATTGGCAGGAAAGTATGGATGGGTAATTATTTCAATGACTATAGAAATTGATAAACCTATTACCACCACTGATACCAATCTTCTGGGGTATACTTGGTATGTTGGCAAAAAAGGACCTTACTATAGAAGAGAATTTGTCGTATTAAATGAGACTGAAGAAGTGTTGGTAAGGGGAACCAGTTTTTCTATTTTAATGGATCTAGAGGATAGGTCTATATATAGAAAAAGAGAACTTCCCTTTAATCTAATGGAAAACACAGAAATCAGATTAACAGATGCGGATCCAAAGTTTAGAGAAATACTGGACTTTGAACCTGTTTATAATCGAAGAGTTACTAATGCTAATATCGATAATTTAGGTCATGTCAATAACGTTAGATATAACGAGTTTTGCTATGACGCAATGGATTTAGAAGAAACAAGATGTATGGATAAACTCAAAAAAATGCAGATGTATTTTCATAATGAAATGCGTTTAGACGATGAATTTAAAGTTGGAGTTAGTCATTATAACGGTCAAAAAGCTTATGAAGTTTATAACTTAACCAAAAATGAAAAAAGTTTTACTATGCTTATTGAATATAAGGAGTAAGATATGGAAACAAATGAAAAAAAAGCTTTCAAGGAAAAATCAAAACAACTAGACGAGAGAGTTAAACGTTATAGGGACTACATGGAAGAAACTTGGATTGAAGTAGATGCTAAAGAGGTCTTAAATAAAAATACACTAACTGATGCCATTGATGGGATGGAAGAAGACAATAAGTATATTCCTTATAAAGATGACGTAGAAATCATTATTAAAAACGCATTAAAAACCCAACAATCCCTAGTTAGAAATAAGATTGAACATCAATTGGTGGCAAGGCTCTATGAGCTTAAGATGAGTATTAGAAGACTTTATCGAAAAATATTTTTTACTTTTACGATTGGGATGATTAGTTTTATTATTAATGTTGTTTTAAATCATTATGAGGTTGATATATTTGCGGTAAGAGAAATGTTAAATATTGTTTCTTGGATTTTTTTATGGACCACTATTGAAAAGTTTATTTTTGATCGACACGAACTTCTTTATAAGAAAAATCTGATGGAACGAATGTATTTTGGCAAATATTCTTTTGATGAATCAGAAATGATTTAAATTTTATGAAAATAAGCAAAAATGGACAGTATTGTCCGTTTTTATTTATGGATGAATGTGTTATTTTCCACCTAAACATAGTGTTTAAGGAATCTTTTGTTATAATGGTAATATGTTGAAAAAGGAATTGATAGAATGCTTTATGTGGGTTTAGATGTAGGGTCAACCACAATCAAATTAGTAATATTAAATGAAAATAAAAAAATAGTATACAAACGGTATGAAAGACATTTATCTAATATTAAGAAAACACTTCATCTGTTTTTAAGTGACGTCATCAAGGAATATGACAATACACCGATAAAATTAACGGTCACTGGTTCGGGGGGATTAAGTTCTTCTAAATGGTTAGAAGTACCATTTATTCAAGAGGTTATCGCTTGTGTTAAAGCAGTTGAAGAAACGATTGAAGGAACTGATGTAGTTATTGAACTTGGTGGAGAGGATGCGAAAATTACTTTCTTCACAAACGGGATAGAACAACGCATGAATGGAACTTGTGCCGGAGGAACTGGAGCATTTGTTGACCAAATGGCGGCTTTGATGAATACTGATGCAGCAGGATTAAACGAATTAGCAAAACAGGCAAAAGAAATCTATCCTATTGCGGCTAGATGTGGCGTATTTGCAAAAAGTGATATTCAACCTTTGTTAAATGAAGGGGCAAGAAAAGAGGATATCGCGATTTCTGTTTTCCAAAGTGTTGTCAATCAAACTATATCTGGTTTAGCTTGCGGAAGACCGATTAGAGGGAAGGTAGTCTTTTTAGGCGGACCATTGTTCTTTTTAAGCGAGCTAAAACAACGATTTAAAGAAACGCTAAGTCTAAGAGATGCAGACGCCATTAGCCCAAAAGACGGACAGTTTTATGTAGCAATTGGTGCAGCTAGATCAACTGGAGATAACCTGCCAACGACTTTTAATCAGTTGTTGGATAATTTAACTAACCATTCTTTGGATACCGATGATGACGTAACCAGAATGAATCCACTATTCGAAAGTGAAAAAGATTATTTGGATTTTAAAAAAAGACATGCTAAAACAAGTGTCCCTATCAAAGAAATGGCTCTTTATAAAGGAGATGCCTATTTAGGGATTGATGCTGGTTCTACCACAACAAAGATGGTTTTGATTGATGATGCTGGAGATATTTTATATCAGTTTTATGCCAATAATGAAGGATCACCTTTAAGAGTCTTAAAAAGAGCCTTATTAGAGCTATATGATCAAATGCATGAAGGAATTAAGATTAAAAAGAGTGCTGTGACCGGTTATGGAGAAGCATTGATAAAAGCAGCATTATTTGTCGATATTGGCGAAATAGAGACGGTAGCGCATTATACAGCGGCAGAACACTTTGTCCCAAATGTTGATTTTATACTTGATATTGGTGGCCAAGACATGAAATGTATGACTACCAAAGATGGTATTATTCAAACGGTTGTACTCAATGAAGCCTGTAGTGCAGGTTGTGGTTCTTTTATTGAGAACTTTGCTCAGTCACTTGATGTTAGTATTCCTGAGTTTGTCGATGTTGCTATAAAATCTAAAAACCCAGTTGACTTAGGATCTAGATGCACAGTGTTTATGAATTCTAAAGTGAAACAAGCTCAAAAAGAAGGTGCGACGGTTGGTGATATTTCAGCCGGTTTAGCTTATAGTGTTATTAAAAATGCTTTATATAAAGTTATTCGTTTAAAAAGTAAAGATGATTTAGGTGACCATGTTATATGTCAAGGTGGAACTTTTTTAAACGATGCTGTCTTAAGAGCTTTTGAACTTCAAACGGGTAAAGAAGTAATAAGACCGAATATTGCCGGTATTATGGGAGCCTATGGTTGTGCATTGATTGCAAAAGAAGATGAAAGTGATTATTCATCATTAATTAGTAAAGAAGATTTGATTAATCTTGACATTAATTCAACGATGAGACGTTGTGGATTATGTCAAAATAATTGTATTTTAACGGTGTATGATTTCTTAGGGGTACAATATATTAGCGGGAATAGATGTGAAAGAGGTTTAGGGTTACCAATTCAAAAATCAGAGTTGCCTAATTTATTCGAATATAAAAATAAACGATTATTTTCATATAAACCTGTCAATAAAGAAAATGCCCGGCTTACTGTAGGAATTCCGCGTGTATTAAATATGTATGAAAACTACCCATTTTGGGCGAGCTTTTTTAATCATTTGAATTTTAGAGTGGTTTTATCACCACCATCAAACAATAAAATTTATCAAAAAGGGATTGAAACAATTCCGAGTGAATCTGTTTGTTACCCAGCAAAACTGGTTCATGGTCATATCAGTTGGCTTCTAGAACAAAA
>JAQUCY010000071.1 GCA_028685975.1 Acholeplasmataceae bacterium
CTTCAAACATTGATTCTTGTAAGAATTCTGCGAAGATGTTATACAAAGTAATAAAATAGATAAATTCGGGAGAGTTTTCTTTATATGCTGTTGCAATATAATCAACTATTGCATCAGTAACATCTTCCATCTTGTTATCATCATTCCATAAGGTTTTAAATTGATTAAAAAAGTATGAAGAGTAAAGTTCTTCATCTTGCTTCATAATACCTTGAAAATGCATATTGTTATGTTCATAACCTAAATCAACAGCTGTAAATCCTTCAATTGGAGTATAAGCTATCTTCTTTTCGTTATTATCAACATAAATAAAGTTTTGAATACCACCTGCAGTAATATTAGATTTGAATTTAACTTTGCTTTTTATCCACTGTGCACATTCTTTTGCTATCACTCTTTGAGTAAGTTGATTTCTAAGTCTTACTTCAAACTCAGTACCGTATAAAGAACTTTCTCTAAGTTGCTTAGGAATATAAAATTCTTTAGCTTCTTTTTGAACAGTACCTTTTATACTTTCGCTTACAAAAGTAGGCGCAGAGAAAATAAACTCAAGTTCTTCTACTGATTCGAGTTCTTCTTTTAATGTTTCATAAGCGTAGATAGAGAAAAAAGATGCTACTATCTTCACCTTACTTCCAGGTATTATTTCTTTTCGTAGGTCATCGCCTAATAGTTTGGTTTTATTATCAAACACTTCCACTATTAATTCACCTCGATTCCATACTCTTTAAAATAAATAGCAAGCTTCCGCTTTACCTTTATCGTTGGCTCATGCTTTCCTCTTTCCCATCTATTTATAGATTGAAAAGAAACTCCTAGCAGTTCAGCAAACTCTGCTTGAGTTAAAATCAGTTTCTTTCTAAGTTCCTTAATTGCTTCTGAATAGTTCATGGCTAATATCACCTCACTGTTATATCAAAATTATAACACTTTTTTATCAAATTACAAAACTTTCTTTGAAAGATTAATGTTATTAATATTTTTTTATAAAGTCAGCAACCAACAACTTGATTATTTCTGTGCTTTTTAGGGATAAACTATTATAAATTCAACTGAAAGTCCGCCAATTTCCGCCATGAAGGGATTTCAGCCTGTCACTAAAATATTAAAAAGTAATCGTTAAATTGTAATAGCACAAAATTAAAAAACTCTAAAAAAGAGTAGTTTTATGGTTTCTATATGGTCGGTCAAGTTGTAAGTGGAAATGGAATAAAGGGTTATATTGCCTATCTTCAAAATAAAAAAAGTTTGACACAAATTGTATCAAACAAATTTCTAATTTGGTGGAGGCAAAGGGGATTGAACCCATGACCCCTTGCACGTCAAGCAAGTGCTCTCCCGCTGAGCTATGCCTCCAATTTAGCTTTTAGGCTGTAAATTGGGCCTAATAAGCGTTTTTTCGTTTCATATTCACTAATGGATTCTCCAACTGGTGAATCATATGAAAGTTCAGTAATAATAAATCCCTCTGACTCAAAATAATCAATAGAATCATTGAATAGTTCTAAATGGTCAGTTCTAAGTTCTATTATACCATCTTTAGTCAAATATTGTTTGTACAATTTCAGAAAAGTAGGAAACGTAAGCCTTCTTTTATGGTGCCTTGTTTTTGGCCATGGATCTGAGAAATTTAAGTATAAAGTACTGATACTATGGAATTCAAAATACTTCTCCAAATGTAGGGCATCATCGTTAATAATAGATAAGTTATTTAGTGGTTGTTCTTCTTGTTTTTGAACAATTCTATAAGCCACATTAATATCTTTTTCTAATGCTACATAAACGTGCTCTTGATGTAAAGTAGCTAAGCCGTAAATAAACTGACCTTTACCTGATCCTATTTCTAAATGTACCGGTTTATCCGATTTAATAATATTATTTTCTTTTGTTACAAAGCTTGAGTTATTAACACCACTACTCGCTTGTTTTATTTTCTTCGTTCTCACTAAATTTAATCACCCAAAATGCGGCTAAAAAGCCAATTACTAATAATAAACCGCCAACAATCCATTCACCAGTCTGAAAACCACTTAAAGGTGTTTCTTTATTTAACATAATTAAAATACTGATAGGAGAGGCTACTAACATACCAAGTACTGCAGCATAAAACCCTATTTCAAATTTAATCATAATCCATTTAGTCAGTTTCACCGATAAGATTAATCCTACTAAAAAACTGATTCCTAATATCCCAATTGGTAATATGTATTGTGTGATTTCACTAAAATTAAATTGAATAACATTTTCAAATACGGACTTGCCCATAAATAACAAGTGTGAATAATACCCTAATACCATGAGTAAGATGGACCCACTAATACCTGGAGCTACGACTGAAAATGCAACCAATATACCTAATAAGGCTAGGATCAGATAATAAACCCAATCATTATAAATTCCTGTCATTCCATTAATAAGTGGTAATAATACCACAAATAAAAAACCACCTACAAAAATATAGATATTAACTAAGTTTGTATGAGGTTTCACCAATTCAAACAACGGTTTAATGCCCCCAATTAATAACCCAATAAAGGCTAAAGTGGTGGCTAATGGGAATGCTTCGTAGCCATAACTTAAAACTAAGAATCCGGCAAATATTCCCATTAAAATCCCAACTAAGATTTCCCAAATAGATAAAAGTGCCTTAACTGGATGTTTGAAAAACATATCAAACGCATCAATCAACCTTTTGTAAATATCAAAGATAATTGCCAGTGTGCCCCCACTAACTCCAGGCACTACATTCGCAAGTCCAATTAATGCTCCTTTAAGACCCATTAAAAACTTATTCATCGATATTAGCTAATTTCTTTTCTTGTAAAAGTGCTGCTAGTTTTTCAACCGCTTCAAGATTGTCATCACCTGTGGCAACAATACTGAATTTTTGACCCCGATAAAGACCTAAACTCATTAAACCCATTATCGATTTCATATCAGCACTTCTATCATTCGATTCTATCATAACTTCACTTTCAAATTGATTCGCAACCATCACAAGTTCAGTTGCTGGTCTTGCGTGAATGCCTTGTTCACTTGTAACAACAAAGTTCTTTTTCATTTTATTACATCCCTCAAACTTTCTACGATTTCTTCAGTGTTATTCTTAAATGTCACAACCATCATTGATCCCTTTAAGAAAACCCCATTGGTTTGTTCCTTTAAGCCTTCTAGATTCACTTTATTTAAATCAAAAACGGTAATTCTTACCCGTTTTTGGACCTGTTCAATCGCTATTATATTATCTTTTCCAATAAGTTCTAAAATCCAGTTAACATTAACTTTAGGAGAAATTTCTTGTTTTCTATTTTTTTGTTTTGATCGAATAAATAGAATATAAATCCCAATACCTACAACGAGTATTAAGGCTACTATCCCAATAACGATTCTTAATTCTAAATTCATATTTTAACCCTCAGTATTCATTATAATTAAAAAGACCCAATTTTACAAGTAAAAATCCTAGCATCAAGTGGTATAATAAGAATTAGAATATAAGAAGAGGGATAAGAAATGACACAATTTATTGAGTATATAAAATATATGATATTAGGCTTAGTCCAAGGTATCACAGAGATACTCCCAATTTCATCTTCAGGGCACCTAGTACTATTTCAACATTTACTAGATGTTCAAGAACCAGGTCTAACATTTGAAATGTTTACCAATATGGCTTCTTTTATTGCCTTGGTTCTTCTTTTTTACAAAGATATTTGGACATTAATTAAAAGCTTTTTTATATTCTTATTTAAACCTCAACAAAGAGATCAAGTAAAAGATGATTTTATGTATTTAATCAAGTTGGTGATTGCGATAATTCCCATTGGAATCGCTGGGCTTCTTTTTAAAGATTACATGGGTGAATTTAAAACGTTACTAAGTGTTGGAATCGCCCTATTCTTGACTGGGGGATTATTAATCGGGATTTATCTTACAAGAGAATTAAGAACTTCTCATGAAGAAGTGACATTCAAAGATGCTATCACCATGGGGTTTACCCAAATGTTTGCGATATTTCCTGGTATTTCGAGAAGCGGTTCTACAATTATCGGCGGTAGAATTCAAAGCCTATCACTTAAATCCATCTTAAAGTTTTCATTCTTGTGTTATATCATAATTAGTGTTCCTACTAGTGCTCTTAGTATTTATGAAGTGATTAAACTGGGGGAAACCATTAACTGGCTTGGCTATTTACTCGCTTTTGGAGTTACTTTTATGGCAACTTATTTTACTGGTAAACTGGTGATGAAAAAATTAAAAGTAGACCATATGATCTACTTTGGAATTTATTGTGTATTCATTGGAGTAACTGCCTTTGTTTTACACTTTATTATCTAATAAACATGGAATCTCCAAAGGAAAAGAAACGGTACTCATGTTTAATCGCTTCTTGATAAGCATTTAAAACTAGTTCTCTTTTTGAAAAAGCACTGACTAACATAATTAATGTGGATTTAGGTAAATGAAAGTTAGTTATTAAAGCATTAGTCACTTTAAATTGATACCCTGGATAAATAAATATATCTGTTTCAAAATAACCCGGATTAAACTTATCTGTATAATTAGATTCTAAAACTCGAATTGATGTGGTTCCAACCGCAACAATTCTTTTTTTATTTTTTATAGCCTCATTTAGTCTAGAAGCGGCTTCTTCATTAATAAAGTAATGTTCTTTATGCATATGATGATCTTCAACATTTTCTTCAGTGGTTGGTCTAAATGTTCCCAGTCCAACATGAAGCGTAACTTCAATTATTTCAATGCCTTTATCTTTAATTTTAGTTAAAAGATCTTTTGTAAAGTGGAGCCCCGCTGTTGGTGCAGCAGCACTTCCAGTTTCTTTCGCATACACGGTTTGATAGCGGTCTTTATCCTGAAGTTTCTCATGAATATAAGGTGGTAGTGGCATTTCACCTAATTTATCCAGTACCTCTAAGAAAATGCCTTCATAAAGCATTTCATATTCAACAATACCTTCGCCTAAATGTCTTAAGCATTTGGCTTTTAGAACCCCATCACCAAAAGAAATAATTTGTCCTTCTTTAACCCGCTTAGAAGGTTTGGTCAAACACTGCCAAACATCACCTTTATTTTCTAATAATAATAGTTCTACTTTACCCATTGTGTCTTCTTTAATGCCAATAAGTCTTGCTGGTAAGACCTTAGTATTATTCATCACTAAAACATCATTATTATTGAGTTCATCAATAATGTTATAAAAATGTTTGTGTTCTAGGGCACCTGTATCTTTATTCATCAGTAAAAGCTTTGAATGATCACGTTTATCGATTGGATGTTGCGCAATCAAGGCTTCTGGTAAGTAAAAATCAAATAGTTCTGTTTTCATTACTCAAAAATCCCTTTATAAAATTTAATGTTTAGGAGTTGATAACTTTTTTCTAAAGCCACTCTACCTCTTGCGGTTCTCTTGATATATCCTTCTTGAAGTAGATAAGGTTCATAAACATCTTCAACCGTGGTTACCTCTTCACCTATTGAAGCACTGATAGCTTCAATTCCAACCGGTCCACCATTGAACTTTTCAATAATTGCTCTTAAATAATCTTGGTCGGTTTGGTCCAACCCAGATGAATTTATCCCCAATTTAGTGAGTGCAAGGTTTGTCACCTCATTGGTAATGTTGCCATCACTTATAATTTCGGCAAAATCTCTAACGCGTCTAAAAAGCCGGTTCACAATTCTTGGGGTGCCTCTAGAACGTCTAGCCAGTTCAATAACGG
>JAQUCY010000008.1 GCA_028685975.1 Acholeplasmataceae bacterium
AGAAGCATTAATACTATTACCCGAATTAATGTTTGAACTTATTTCTGAACCCTAATCAAATATGGTAAAATTGATTTACTGAGGTACTTTATATGATAATCATTAAAGGCAGTAACATTATCAAGGAATACGGGAGTAAAATGAGTAAAACTCAAGTGATTAAAGGGATTAATTTAACCATTGAATCAGGGGAGTTTGTTTCTGTTGTTGGGCCAAGTGGAAGTGGTAAAACCACATTACTTTATTTATTAAGTGGCTTGGAACCCTATACAGATGGATCTATTGAATTATTTGGAAAAGAATTGAATACTTATGCTGATAGTGATACGGCAAACTTAAGACAAACCAAGATCGGGTTTGTTTCTCAGTCTTATAATCTAATTGAAAACCTTAATGTTTATGAAAATGTATTGATTTCATTTATCATAGCTGGTAAAAAAGATAAAAGTAAAGTGGATAAAGCTTTAGAGATGGTTGGGATGTTAGATTATAAAGATTTATACCCTAACCAAATCAGTGGTGGGATGCAACAAAGGGTTTCTATCGCCAGGGCTTTAGTCAATGACCCAGAAATTATATTTGCGGATGAGCCAACAGGTAATCTAGATCACAATAACGGGCTTCAAATTATGGAAATTCTGAAACAGTTAAACCGAAATTACCATAAAACTATCATCTTAGTAACACACAATGAAGATTTATTGTTTTACGGGACAAGGACAATTCGTCTAAATGACGGGTTAATTATTCAAGATGTCGAAACGCTTAAATAAATTTTCTTTTATTGGGCGATTTGCCATTAAAAATATCTGGTTTGAAAAACTAAAATCATTAGCATTAATGGTGTTATTTATCACGGTTTTTATGATTGTCTTTTTACTCTTTTCAGTGAACAGTTTAGTTCGTGGTTTTTACTACCAAAATATTGAAGATACTTATAAAAATCATGATTTAGTTATCTCTGTTGATGAAAACACAAACGCGAGATTTTTTTCGATTAGAAACCTGAATCATGATTCAATCGTTGATACGACTCCGTTATTAAAAATTAACACTTTAATGACTTATGAATCGAAAACATATGTGACTATTTTAGTGGGTGATATCACTAGTTTAAATAAAATAAATAATAATATTTTGGTTCAATCATTAAATGAAAATGAAATTGTTATCACAAAATCACTTGCGGATGAATATGGTATTCAACTCAATAACGAAATATTTCTTCATTTAGATGATAATTTAAAGTTTAAAGTTAAAGACATTGTTGCCGATGATGGTTTATTAAGTAATAAAACAGTATTTATCGATAAGGACTCTAATATTTCGAATATTATAGAAGGACTGGGATTAAGCGGAATTAATTCTGATTTACTAAAGAATATCTTTAATACGGTCTATTTAGATGTGGACAATCTTGAGATTATTGAGGAACTTCATTTAATTGAAGGGTATCAAAATCTAAAGATAGAACCTGTTTATAATAAAGATAGTATCGAAGGTTATATTAATAAGGTAAGCATTTCTATTTGGTTGGTGTTTATCTTTGTCTTGATGGCAATCTTATTCATCTTAGAAGGATTATTGACCAATATCTTCAAGAGTAAAACCAAAGAGATTGGGATTATAAAATCATTAGGTGGTAAGAGTAGTTTTTATTTAAATACGATTTTAATGGAAACATTAATTTATTATCTGGTTGGGGCATCATTAGGAATCCTTCTTACAAACTTGTTAATTAGTCAAGGATTACAATATCTACAATCTAATTTAGAATTTAGCTTAAATCTTTTAGTTATTATAAGTGGCTTATTGGTAACTGGCTTATTAGTTTTACTGGTTATCTATTTAAATTACCGAAAGATTAAATCAATCAGTGCAGTCATCTTAAGTAAAGACAACAAGATGATTAAAAAGACCTATGAGTCTTTATATCTTACAATTTTAACAATTCTTTTATTGACAAATATAATCATTAATGCGGATAGCATTTTAAAAGGCACTTATACAGTTGTTTTAATTATTTTGTTTGGGTTTATCTTAGTAAGGACTTTGTTAAAGTTAGGTACTCGTTATAAAAAAGACGGTTTGTTTTCATTGGTATCTTTAAAAAACATTACCCACAATAAAATCATTTTAAGCAACCTAAATATCGTCTTAATGAGCTTTTTAGCAATCATGTTGATTGTTATTAGTGTCAGTTTTAATGAACGATTTAATGAGAATAGAATGGCTTCTATTAAAACAGATTATATGATTGTTAATATTTCTCACGATACAGAAACATTAGTTAGTGAAGTTCGATTGATGGATAACGTTAAAGAAGCAACCGAAGCTTATATATTTAGTCAAATTCAGATTGATGAATTAGATGTTGTAGATGATTATATGGTATCTATAGATACAAATGTAATTGGAAACTATCTTGATTTAGGAATTGATGAAGTGACTCTCAAAGCTTTTAAACAAACTTCAAAACCATATATAATTTTATCTGAAAAGTATCAATATGTTTATGGCTATAGTATTGGTGATTTAATTAGTTTAAAAATTAATAATACACTTGATAATCAGATCTTTGAAATATTAGCTTTTCACACCTCTAATAATTCGATGTTGAGTCTCTCTAACATGATTGAACTAGATGAGTATGAAGGTGTTTTAAAAAACAGTATCTTAGTTAACGCAAGTGCTAATAAAGAAACACTTTATCAAGATCTAATCAATCGATATCAATCAAGACTATATTATATTATAGAAATGAATGAACCACTTAAGGAGATTGAAACGCTTAATAACCGGATTTTTAATTATGTTAGTTATATTTCTTATATCTTGATAGCTTGTTTCATATTGACGATTGTTAATAACTCATTATTAATTTTTGATGAGATGAAGCCAACCTATCAAAAATTAAAAGTATTGGGGATGAAAAAACGACAGTTTATTCAAATGTTAAGCCTAGAACATTTGTATATTCTAGGGATAATCATAATTAGTGGGTTAGTCATCATTTTGATTGGGGTTCCAAACTTTAAATATATCGGCGGATTGTTAAATGTTTATTTACCTTTAACATACACAATAAGTGATATATTTATTGGGACAGTTCTATTTGTTTTATTTTATTTTTTGAGTAATCTCGTTTATGTTTATAGATTAGATTCGTTGGATGTTTTAAATCACATAAATTCATAAAACAGTTTATGTATATAATAGACTATTGATTAAATAAAAGATATAATTAAAGTACATACTACAAATGACTTTAAAGAAAGAAGGGATTGTTATGTTTCGTTTTAAACGTGTATTTGGTTTAATTTTGGTTGCCTTTACGGTTGCTATTCTTGCAAGTTGTGGAGGAGACTATAAGTTAAGCGTTAGTTCCGATAAAACCACGATTGGTGTTGGTGAGAAAGTAACGCTTACTGCAAAATTGAATGCCCAAGGGAAAGAAATTGCAAATATCATGGATTCGCTAGAATTCAGTTCTAGTGATGAGACTGTATTAAGCGTCACAAGTGCTGGTGTTGTTGAAGGGCTTAAAGCTGGATCAGCAACGATTAGTGCCACCATGACATACAATGAGGTCGATTTGGAAGCAAAAGTAAAATTTACTGTGAAAGCTTTACCAAATAAGCCAACCAATCTTCTAATAACCGAAGATGTTTTGACATGGACTGCTGTAGCTGGAGCAAGTAGTTATTTGGTTAAAGTGAATGGTGTTGATCATACTGTAAGTTCACCTACTTTTAATTTAGGTGAATTAGAGTTAGCTTATGGATCTTATGAAGTTCAAGTCCTTACTAAAGTTGGGGAAGACTATTCATTAGCAGCTGTAATCACCTATACAGTTGTGAATCCACAAGTTGAAGAAGACACTTATGCTACTGTGTTAGCTAAAATTGATGAAACTTATTTACCAGATATGGCTGAAACAGATTTTGATAATATCTATCTATATCAAAATTATCTAGAAGCTGCTAAAATCGCTAGAGCTTATACGAATGGGGCAATGATTGGTAACATTACTCTTGCACAAACTGTATCAGTCTTTGATGCTTTAGAAACTATTGATTTTGAAACCATTGAAAGTGTACAAGATATTTTTGATGAATTGGACAAGTTTTTTGATGTTGATTTAACGGCGTTTCAAATTGCTGCGGTTTTAATTGAAATGGCAGATATTATTCTAGAACAACAAATTGAACAAACAGAAGATAATTTAGTATTTTATGAGGATTATTTAGCTGAAATACTCGTTAATAAAAATTTGGTTTTAAATACATCTATATATGTTGAACTCATGGCAGGTATTAATTTATATGGCTCTCCTGCAGATATTTTAGCTATCAATAATTATATTAATAATGATGCTGTGTTTTATGGTTGGGTAGATTATCAAAATGCAATTTATAATCTCGTTTATGAATTAAATAATCAAAATACATATTGGTTAAATTATTATCGTGATGCATTTCCTGAAGATGAAACTTTACAAGCAATAGTTAATATTGTAGAAACTGCCTTTAGTGTTGAAGATAATTCATTCTTGACTATATTTGAAAATTCGTTTGATTTGATAGATGACTTAAGAAACTTTAATGAAAATATTGGCTATGCTGAAGCAATGATCGCACAAGAAGAAGATAAAGTTTTAATGATAGAAGCAATTCAACTTACTTTTACAGAAAATAAACAAGATTTACGTACTTCACTCACTGTGACAATTGATTATTTATTAGATTTATATGTTCATATGGATGAAGATTTCATTAATGCCTTAAATACTTTAGTGGTTAACGGCATAGCAAGTCCTCAAGAAGCAATCATCCTTAAGAATGAATTGGTTGGCTTATTTAGAGATACACTTCCGACCGCAGAAGAGTTTGAAGACATGTATTTAGCTTTAGTAGTTGTTTTAAATAATACTTTTGATTTAAATCCAACTGAAATGGTTGGGTTTGCCAGTTCATTAGGAACTATAACTAATCTATCGGTGGATTTAATGTTAGAACTATTAGATGATATTGATGTAACGATGATTGAAGAGTTAGAAGCAATCATTGATGGTATGATTATTCCTGGTACTTATGATCCATACTATAACTATAGTGGAGATACTTATGATTACCGTAAGATAGTAGAATTAATCGTTTATCTTGGAAACTTTAAGAAAGATTTCACTACCGAACACGCTTTAAAGATTGCTGCACTTGAAGCAGTTAATACACCGACATTTGAAACACAAATTCAACTAGTTTCAGAAAAAGTTATCACCAAGATGATGGAACTTAGTGGGGCTGATGAATCTTCAATTAGTAGTGTCATTACTTTATTAGCGAATCAAAATATTTATAAAGAAATTGACGATATCATTACTAAATATGGCAATGAAATATTTGACTACTTTGTAGAAACAAACGGAAAGGTTGCTTTAGATATCATTGACTTAATTGAAATTGCACCGGAATGGGAAGATGTTAAAGTTCAAAGTGAAGCATTAAGGGTTATTGGGTCACAAATATTTACTTATCATGATATGATTCTACCAGAGTTAACCAATGCGGAAATTGACATTATCGCTGAGTTTATTCTAAATGTTGGGTTTAGCAATTTATTCTTTTCGAGTATGGAAATGAATGTTGTTACTCTAGAAGATTATCAAGCCTTCATTACGGATATTACCCCAAGTATTAAGACGTTATTAAAGAACGCAATAACTGTAGAAATTGCCTTCAGTAATGCTTTAGAGACTAATGATGCTTTCTATGAGTTTGCGAACATGAGTGATTTATATGAAGCTAACGAATCTCTTTTAATTCAAATAGTTCTTGCCTTAGATATAGTCTTAACGGAAACTAATAAAGACTTAATCGATACTTCAGTAACATTATTCTTTGATGAAATTATGGCTCATGATTTCCTATTAAATCTAAATAGCATGACATCAGTAGAAGTGACTGACAAAAAGACTAATATCCTAGATTTACTTGATACACTTTATTTTGATGTTGAAAGAGTGAGTGCTTATGATTTCTATGACTTAACCCCTGAACAACTTGATGATTTTAGAGCGATGTGGCAATTTGGTGAAGTACCACCAGAAGTTGAATAAATTAATAATTAGATTTTAGTTGTAAACTGCCTTTTCATTCGTGAATAAGGCAGTTTTTCTTCTATTAATAAGGTTTTAAGAACATAAATGGTAAAGAAATGTGAAAAAACATCCTATATTATAAAATTTAGTGGTAATTTCAACAAAAAGATGTATAATAAAGTTGAATTATAACTAATGTAAAACTGTTAAGAACCTAAGAAAAAATAAGTCATGGTAGTAGATAGAAAAGAGGTGTGCTATGACAGATACTTTATATGATAAAGAGTATGTATATGAACCCTTATTAGCATATGATCAAATATTCAAAGAAAAACATCACAAAAACACCACAGAGTTTTTTGAAGAATTGGTTAAAAAATCTAAAATTAACAAAGAAGAAAATAGACTAACCAATAAAGAACTTGTGGCACTTGACAAAAAACGTAATGCGATCCAAAAAAAGATTAATAACCAATCCGCATTAAAGGGATTTCTGATTTTATTAATGATATCATGTGTGGTCGTAATTGGAATATCTATCTATATGTGGGTAGATACTGGATTTCACTATATTCAACCTATCTTAATCGGGGTGGGTGCTATTTTATTTGTCTTATTTTTATTAGTGATTATTAAGAAAATAAAGCCGAAATTAGTTATCTTAAAAGGTGAAAAAGGTGTTTTGGATAAGAAATATAAAGAAACACTTGATTTAGCTTGGACACAAATGGCACCACTTAATAATCTATTTACTTACGGACAAAATACAGCCATTTTTAGAAAAACATTACCATTAATCGGTTTAGATAAAATGTTTGATAGTAAACGTCTTGATTATATGGTGAGTAAGTTTGGTCTAAATAATACACCTGATTTAGATCGATCCGCATTATATGTTCAATCTGGTGATATCAATGGTAATCCTTTTTATATTGCAAGAGATTTAATCCATCATTTGGGAACAAAAACATATACGGGTTCAATTGTAATACATTGGACAACTGTTAGGACAGATTCTAAAGGTAGACCAACAACAGTTCATCATTCTCAAACCTTAACTGCGGAAGTAACTAAACCATGTCCTTATTATCATGAATCTCCTTATATCGTGTATGCGAACGAAGCGGCACCCAATTTAATATTTTCAAGAGAAGATTCTGATGCAGAACACATGGAAGAAAAAGAAATCGATAAATTTGTTAAGAAACAGTCTAAGAAACTAAGAAAGAAACAAGAAAAAGGGTTGAAAACGGGTAGTGATTATACGGTCATGGGAAACACTGAATTTGAAGTATTGTTTGGTGGGTCTAACCGTAATGATGAAGTACAATTTAGATTATTGTTTACCGCTTTAGCTCAAAAGCAACTCTTACAATTAATGAAAGACAAAAAGATTGGGTTTGGCGATAATTTTGATTTTAGAAAACATAAAATGATAAATGTGGTCTTCCCAGAACATTTACAAAGTTTCAATTTAAATATACATCCAAATTATTTTAAAGATTATAATATTGATGTGATAGAAAAGAAGTTTATTGATTATAACAATGGCTACTTTAAGGCGATATACTTTGGGTTTGCCCCTATCCTCTCAATTCCACTTTATCAACATCAAAAACCACATGAATATATTTATAAAGACAAATATAATAGTTATGTGTCCTTCTATGAACATGAACAAGTGGCAAATATGATGAATGAAAACGAATTTAAACACCCTCTATCCAAAACTAGAAATATCTTAAAGACCTCAACGGTTAAGAGTGGTAATCACTGTGATACAGTTAAGGTAACCGCATATGGTTATGATGCCATTCAAAGAACGGATTATATTAGTAAAATGGGTGGCGACGGGAGAATGCATGTGGTTCCTGTGAATTGGGTAGAATATATTCCAGTTTCACAAGATACAAATGTAGATATTAATGTTTTGGTTGAAGATAAAAAACCTGAATCTTATAATGAGAAGATAAGGGCAATCTTTGAAAAATTCCAAGATAGACAAGTAACAACAGATGATATGGTTAAAGTAGGACCATTTATCGCATACATTGCAAGTAAAACAAAAGATGTCATATAATATTAATAAATAGTAAAGGAGAATACTAATGGCAAATGAATTAGATGAAGTAAGAGGTCCAGTTAACGAACAAGGACGAGATGTAAATGTTATTGAAAAACAACTACCAGTCAAAGTGGGTTGGGGTTCAACTTTCTTTGAAGTAATGTTGTGGGTTTTAGGGATCATACCAGGTGTTATTTTCTTATTTATGAAGATAAGTGCTAGAAATTACCTAAGACAACTTGAACAACGTGTGCAACATAACGCATCACAAATTGACAACTATCTAGAACAACGCGTTCAAATTTTACAAAACGCAGTGGGGATTGTTGAAAAGAGTGTGGACTTAGATAAAGATGTTATGAAGACCGTTGCGGCATATCGTGGTGGGGTTCATCCTGATGATACGAACCGTAACCAAGTCGCTGGTGAAATTGACGCAGCTATGCGTAGTATTAATGTTGCTTTTGAAGCTTATCCAGATTTAAAGGCTCACGAAACTTTAGCGGATGCAATGCAACAAAACTCTTACTTACAAAGAGAAATTACTGCAGCAAGAGAAGTTTACAATGATACTGTCTTAAAATGGAACACAGACATTTATAGATGGCCAACTAAGATGATTGTTGCAGCGAGAGCTGGTTATACAACAAGAATTCCATTCTCAGCATCTAGAGAAACTAAAGAACAAGCTAGAGCGAAATTCTTTTAATCACTAATAGTTTAATAAATGACCATATTTCAAATGAAGTATGGTTTTTTTTAAGGGGGATAATGGGGTTCGTTTCTTGAATTATTATTACTAAAATGGTAAGATAAAGTTAACTATATAAGGGAGGGTTACCATGACTAAAATAGAACAAAAAGTAATTGAAGCAGAAGTTGTTGATGAAAAAGAAGAACAAACTGATAATAAGACTAAAGAATCTACAAAAGATAAGGTTGGTTCATTCTTTAAAGAATTAGGCAAAGATATTTCTGATGCTGCTAAACAAGGCTTAGCTTGGACTGATAAACAGATTCAAAAGATTAACGATAGCGAAGCATTTAAAGAAGCTTACAAGAAAAATACAGTAAAATTTAAAGTTGTTGGAACAAATACCTCTTTTAGAGGGTTTAAAGAACAAAACCAAGTGCTAGTTAAATTAGATGATCAATTTGTTACAAAAACAGTTAAAATTAATTCCATTTTAGAAATGGAAGATGGCACTAAACTTAAAGTCATGAACATTGACTTAGAAAAAGCAGTTCATAAGGAATTGACTATCAAAGGTGATAAAGTGCCTGTGGCATTATTTGCTATTTTTGTAAAAGTAGGCTAGATGAATTAATAACAAAAAAAAACAGGGCAACCTGTTTTTTTTGTTAATTAAGTTTATTTCGTTTTAGGAAATACCAAAATATAAAGATAATTTGAATTGGGATTGCGATGATGAAGACAAGATAGATGTTTTGGACGTTTATTGAGATGTAAATAGTTACGGCTAAACTCCATAACAATAAACTGCTAATAATTAATGTATAATGGAATTTTCCCCATAAGGTATTAAAGACTAATAAAACGATAAATGAAGCAGGGATCGCATAAATAAAAGCTAACCAAAAATAATCAAACTCGGGAACAAATATTTTACCTAAAGCATAGGTTACTGTAGCCAGTAGCCATACTAAGGCAACTGATAATAAAGTAATTATAAGTCGGTTTTTATAAAAGACCGGCTTTTTAGGTTTTACAGGTTCTAAATGATTTAGTAAATCATCAACTGTTATCCCAAAAATATCAGCCAGTTTCTTTAAAACAGTAATATCAGGAATGGCTTCAGCTCTTTCCCATTTTGAAACAGCTTTATCAGAGTAATCTAGTTTTTCAGCTAGTTCTAATTGAGTCATATTTAGTTTTTTTCGGTAGTAAGCAATATTCTTCGCAACTACATTTTTTATATTTGTTTCGCTCATAGATTAATTTTAACATTAAAGGCCTTCTGTTGCAAGAATATCATGAATTCTACTAATGGTAGAGTGAGCTGTTTTGACTTCTACTAAACGGGTTTTAAACTGTTGAGTTCAAAAACTTATCTGTAGAGAAACCTTGCCAATATTTTGGGTTATTATATCAGTTAAAGGAGTGAAAATTATGAAAAGAAATGTGGCAATATTTGGAGACTCAATTTTAAGAGGCGTTATTCTCGATGAAGAAAGTGGAAAATACCGTTTCTCGAATCACATAGATTGGGAATCTATAGAACATAATTTAAATATTAAAATTGACAATAACGCAAAGATGGGTGCCGTTATTGGTTATGGTAAAAAGAAATTAAAAAACTATCTTAATGCACATGATGATGTATTTGCGGTATTGATTGAATTTGGTGGCAATGATTGCGATTTTGATTGGCGGAAAGTTGCTAATAATCCCAAATATGATCATCAACCCAAAACGCCATTAAATGAATTTAAAAACACTTTAATTGAAATGATTGATATGTTACAAGAAAAGAATATCAAACCCATTTTAATGAATTTACCTCCGATTCATTCTAAACTTTATTATGATTGGATCCGAAGAGATATAGAGAATGGAGATAATATTTTAGAATTTTTAGGAGACATTGAGCAGATTACCAGACATCAATCTAGATATTCTAATGCAATCGTAGAAGTTGCAAACTTAAAAAAAGTGGAATTGGTAAATGTTAGAAATGCTTTTTTATCGACCAGATCATATTTAACTTATATCTGTAAAGATGGGATTCACCCAAATCAAAAAGGGGGAAAACTAGTCTTAGATGTTTTTTTAGATTATTATAAATCGGGAATTAAATAAGTAGATACAAAGAAAAATACTTCTACAAATAAGGTTAAATTATTGATAGAAATATATGTAATAACTTGTTTATATGTGTTAAATGATATAGTTTAATGTAGAAAATGGTAAAATGATTCTAGAGGTAGTGATAATATGAAAATTGGTTTGTTAATCCATTCCTTTAGTGGGAGTACATTAAGCGTTGGAACAAGATTAAAAGTACATCTTGAAGTTCAAGGTCACAGAGTTCATATGGATCAAATTATTGATGCCAATGAAAATCCAAAATCAGATAGACCAGTCACTTTAACACATATTCCTGATATTAATTATTACGATATTATTATCTTTGGTGCACCTGTTAGAGCTTTTTCTTTATCACCTGTCATGACTGCCTATTTAAAACAAATTAATTGTATAGAAAACATTAAGGTTTTTGCCTATGTTACAGAAGGCTTACCAAAACCATGGATGGGTGGTAACCGAGCGATTAGAAAAATGATTTCACTTTTAGATACTAAAAGTATAAAGATATTAGATACCGCAGTTATTAATTGGTCAAGTAGAAAGAAAGAAATGCAAATTGATAGTATGTTGAATCGGTTCTCTGAAAGAATTGACTCTTTATAGTGCATTTATAATATTGATAAAAGCATAACACTTTTAATATTTGTCATTAAGGCTATAATTAATATGAAACGGAGGACTTTTTATTTATGTCAAATTTAAAAATCGGGATAATCTTATCCACTACTAGACCAATGCGTAAGTCAGATGATATTGCGAAATGGTTCAAAGCATATACAGATTCAAATCGTAGTGCAACTTACGAAATTGTAGATTTAAATGATTATAATTTACCACTCTTTGGTGATGAGTCAAATATGAATGGCGTTAAAGCATTCAATGACAAAATTAACCAATTGGATGGTTTTATTTTTGTCTTAGCAGAGTATAATCACACAATCCCAGCCGCATTAACCAATGCAATAAGCTGGACACAAGATGTTTTTCACAATAAAGCAGCTGGTATTGTCTCATATGGAGCTGCTGGTGGTGCCAGATCTGCCGAACACTTGAGAAACGTATTAGCACAAATGCAGGTTGCGACAGTTCAAGCCCATATGTTAATAAGTATATTCCATGATTATGATCAAAACGGCTTTAAACCTTTAGCTATTCATCAAAAGAATTTAGAACTGATCACAAATCAAGTAGAATCATGGTCACAAGCTTTAAAAACTTTAAGATAAATTAAACTGTTTTGTTTTATATAATGGTTTAAATCAGATTAATTTATAAACAGTGAAGTCTTAAGATATTACGAAAAATGCGTTTTTTTACTTCACGATTTATGATATACTAATCCTAGAGGCGTGATATTATGACTGATCAAACTATCCGATTTAAGGATTGCGGTATTTACTATTTAATGTATGAAAATCCTTTAAAAGAAACTATCGTTTTACTACATCCATATGCGTCAAGTGGATTAATTTTTGACAGCCTTATTATTGCCCTGAAAAGAGATTATCAACTCATTATTATTGATATGCCAGGACATGGTAAAAGTGGTGTGACAAGTAGTGTGACATTTGAAGACATGCCAGAAATAATTAAGGTTATTCTTGACCGAGAAGAAATATTAAAGACTCATATTGTTGGGATATCAGAAGGCGCTATTGTCTCTCAAGGGTTTGGACAAATCTTTCCAGACAGGCTTTTAAGTTTGGTTGCCATATCCACATTTTCTATATTCCATGAATCCTATAAAGCAGTCAATGGGGAGTTAAGAAAAACTAAACTAAAACATTTGTTTTTATGGTTGTTTTCATTTAAAAACTATAAAAAATATTATATTGATAAAAGTAGTTTAACTAATTCTGGTAGAGATAAATTCGAGAAAACCATGAAAGGTTTTAAGCGTAAGAGTGTTTTATCTAAAAAAGGTTTAAAACGGTTTTACAAGATGGGAAAACAAGTTAAGTTTTACCCTACTTACACGGTTTGTGGAGAGTTTGACTTAGATATTATTAAAGATGCTTCAATTCAATATGAGCAAAAAGTACCACTTACGACACTAGAGGGGTATAATAATACCAAACAAGTTGTCTTTCTAGACAACCCTAGGTTATTTATTGACCATTTAATAACATTTTTAAAGAGTGTTAGTATGATTGGGGAAACATATGGCAGAAAACATCAAAAACAATGATTTAAATCAAAGAGATTCAGAAAGAAAAACTAAATTAAAAATAGTCGGAAAAAAACTTCTCGACTTTTTAGTTATTACTTTTAATGGAATGGCATTTGGTTTATTCGCTACCCTAATTATTGGAGTAATTATCCAACAAATAGGGATACTTATCGGTAATATTCCTGGCGCAATCACATTGAGTGAGTATATTATCCAACTGGCTAATATCTTAAAATCATTAATGGGTGTTGGGATTGGGATTGGAATTGCCTACATGTTAAAACTAGAAGGATTAAAACTAGTTGCTGCCGCACTTGCTGGTGCGATAGGGACATCATTTAGATATGGTACTGGTAATCCTTTAAATGATCCAATGGTGGCCTATTTTTGTGTGATAGGGGTTTATTTAGTCTTTAAATATTTATTAAAGAAGAAAACACCGATTGATATAATATTAGTGCCATTAGTTGGTGGTGTTGTAGCTTACCTAGTTGCGTTTTTATTAGGAATGCCAATTAAATCATTTATGGAGATGTTAGGTAACTTCATTCAAAGTGCCACCGCTTATCAACCATTCATTATGGGAATCATTATTTCAGTGTTAATGGGAATGTTCTTAACGATGCCAATTAGTAGTGCTGCAATCGCAATTTCAATTAGTTTAGGCGATATCGCTGGTGGTGCTGCAGTTGTGGGTTGTTCGGTACAAATGTTAGGTTTTGCGATAATGAGCCGTAAAGATAATAATATTGGTACGGTCATAAGTGTCGCGATTGGCACCAGTATGTTACAATTTAAGAACATCCTTAAAAAACCAATTATATGGTTACCAACCATTATCGTTTCAGCCATATTAGGACCTTTAGCAACCTTAGTGTTTAAGACACAAACCAATCCAATTGGATCAGGGATGGGAACGAGCGGTTTGGTTGGACAGATTGCAACTTTTGATGCAATGGGTTATAATGTTCAAGCGTTCTTATCAATTGGTATACTCCAAATAGCTTTACCAATTATATTAGTGTGGATAATAGACATAATATTTAGAAAAAAGGGTCTAATACAACCAGGAGATTTAAAAATATAGTATAATAACTAATGGCTAGATAAAAACTAGCCATTTATATGGAGAATTACCCAAGAGGTTGAAGGGGCGGGCTTGGAAAGCTCGTAGGATGTAACAGTCGCAAGGGTTCAAATCCCTTATTCTCCGCCACAAAGATAATTGCATTTGTCAGTCGGCAGATGCATTTTTTTATGCACTTTTATAGTAAAAAGGGGCTTTTTAGCCCTTTTTTGCAAACGTCAAAAATTAACACCTATTATGAAAAAAAAAGAACCACCAGCTTAAAACCGCTGGTGGTTTTTTATTGGCGGGTGTACTCCCCTATAGGCGGAAATTGGAGTGTTGATTACTCATTCACCAAACTTCTTGGAATAGTATCACTGTAGGGCAGTAAATCTTCTAGAGGTTTAGTTTGTATATTGTTTAAGACATATTCGAGATACTTTGAGACATTTAAGTTGCTTATTTCCTTTTTCTAATTGTTTTATCCTACTTAAGGCTTCATTTATGTTCATGGGCCTATTATATCATACTTTTTTACCTTTTACTATATATTATTTATAATATATAGTAATTTTTTAGTAACTGATTTCTTTTACCCGTTCTTCCATCACTTTTAAACCTTTTAGTAATAACTTTAAATCCTCTGTTTGACACCCCTTCCCGTTAATCTGTTTCGGCCATTGGAATTTCGTATAATTTAACTTATTGATTAATAACCATGCCCCATATTCGTTTTCATAATAGATCTTTACTGTCTTTTTATTCTTTGAACAGAATACGAATAGGGTGTATATCGTTTCTATTGGACTAAAATTGTATGCGAGTAATGTTTGGATACTTCTCATCCCATTCCTCGTGTCTAGTGGCTCTGTGTAAAAATAGATTCTTTTTACTTGTCGGTAATCAATCATAAATCCGTTTTAATATTTCTAACGCTTGAGCTAAGGATGTCGTTATTTTTATCCCCCGACTTTCTATTACCACTACCGAATGATCAAATCTTGAAAAATGTGTTGATTTTCTGATTATCTCTTCCTTGTCAAGTACGTTTATCCTCACATTTTCGCCCTCTATTACACTTGCGGTAGTCCCTATATTATCTACCCTGATAAAGTCCCCATTTATATGATTGTATGCTGCTACCCAATCCCTTAACGTCGTTCTTGCATATCCGTATTTCTTCGAATAATCGCTTTGGCTCATGCCGCTTGCTTTAAAGTGTTTTACGGTTTCAAATCTTTCTTTGTCTGTGTAAAATTTTCCCATCGGTTTTGTTACCTCTTTCTTGATTATAGAGTACAAAAAAACACCCTAACTTAATAGAGTGTTAATTTTTGACGTTTACTTTGATACAATAAAGCGATTTACTAATCGCCCTCGTATCAAATCTTTTTTTCCTGCTGATAAGGGAGCAGCCCTCTCTTATTAAGTTTGCAATAATGCTACAACAGAAAAAGAAAGTTTAAATTCATTGGTTACTTGAAATTTACATTTAATTAATTACATGACTATGTAGCCATTGACACGATATGATGTTAAAAAAGTATTATCATGTGGAATTAAAAGCATGTAGCAGCTAAAGGTAATTTGCTACACTTTATTAATAGACTGTTTTTACTAATTATAATTAACACAAAAAAACAATATAATATGCTATAATTAAAACAATAATAATTAGAAATAAAATTTATTGAAATGAGGAAGTGACTATGAAATTTAAAAAGATTATTTTTGGGTTGTTTTTTTTTCTATCTATATTCTTTATGTTAACTGCCTGTTCTGAAAAAGAAGAAACTTACACAGTAACATGGAAAAATTATGATGGATTAGTATTGGAAATAGATAAAGATGTATTAAAAGGTGATTTTCCTAAATTTGATGGCAATATACCAGTAAGACCAGAAACTGATGAATACAAATATTCCTTTGAAGGATGGAGTCCAGAAATAAGTGAAGTTATCAGTGATCAAGTATATATTGCAATGTACACTGAAGAAGTTGTTGACAATAATGAGTATTATACTATTACGTGGAAAAATTATGATGGAACCATCTTAAAAGTAGATAGTAAAGTTCTAAAAGGTTCCATGCCTATCTACGATGATAATATGCCAATAAAAGAAAGTGATGACGAATATTCATACGAATTTAATGGCTGGAGTCCAGAAATTAGTGAGATAACTGGTGACGAAATTTATACAGCAACATATAAAAAAAATTATCCTGAGAGATATCAATTAGCTACAGATGATGATTTTGAAGGAGATTTTGATGGCGAATTTCTTTACATCGGAGATGCTGATTATGTCATTGTTCCTACATACATCAAAGGGGTAAAAGTCACATCATTAGCGAAAGATTATAATACATATATGTTTAAATATCATAAGAATGTAAAGGGTGTTGCCTTTGAAACCCCGGAGAATATAACTAGCATTAAAAACTTGTTTTACGAAAACATTTCAGAAACTCTAGAACTCAAATACTTAATGACTCCCAATGTGACAGACATGAGTGGAATGTTTTCTAATGCACGAACTTCTACATTAGATCTTAGTTCGTTGGATACTAGCAAAGTGACAGATATGAGTGGAATGTTTTTGAGATCAAAAGCTACAGTTTTAGATTTCAGTTCATTTGATACAAGCAGTGTGACTAATATGGACTGGATGTTTGCGTATTCAGAAGCGTTAACTTTAGATTTAAGTGGATTTGATACAAGTAATGTTGAAGACATGAGTAAAATGTTTTTTAAGTCAAAGGCAACTATCTTAGATGTTAGCTCTTTTGATACAAGTAAAGTAACTACTATGTTTGGAATGTTTTCTGACACAGTAGCCCCTACACTAGATGTTAGTTCATTTGATACAAGCCAAGTGACTGGTATGGGTGAAATGTTCTGGAACTCAATGGCTACCACAATAGATGTTAGTTCGTTTGACACAAGTCAAGTGATTGATATGGGAAGGATGTTTTCGAACACGCTAGCTACTACATTAGATGTTAGCTCATTTAATACAAGTCAAGTTGTTTATATGGAAGCTATGTTTGCACTTACAAAGGCATTGGTACTAGACGTTAGTTCATTTGATACATCAAATGTTCGTTTAACAAACTCTATGTTCGCAGGTTCTAATGCGTCTATGTTAGATTTAAGTTCATTCAATACAAGTAAAGTAACTAATATGTATGGTATGTTTTATGATTCTAAAGCGACTACGATAAATTTAAGTTCATTTGATACTAGTCAAGTAACAGATATGAGATATATGTTTGCATTATCAGAAGTAAGAATAATTGATTTAAGTTCATTTAACATAAGCTCAGTCGAAGTAGATCTTACAGGTGCTTTTGAAAATTCTCAAGCAACCTTGGGATATGCTAGAAATGACATAGAAAAACAAATATTAAACTATCAAAAAAATATATTTAGAGTAAAATAATTTATCCGATAATGAGCGTATATGACGTTTCAAATAAGAAAAAAATATATTTGTTTAGATTAAAGATAGGATATAGAACTAATAATAAAAAGGTTTAACAAAACCATTATTTTAGTGATGTGCAAATTTAGATTAGAAGTATTGAATTGTATTAACATGATAGCCCAATATATAATGAGTGCGTAGGTTTGATAGATAGTTATCGAACCTTTTTTTGTAAGCGTCAAAAATTAACACTGTAATAATAGAAAAGCTGCCGGGTTTTACGACCTCGCAGCTTTTTTTGTGGGTTTAGTTCCCACCCGGGTGGAAATTGGTGAATAGTTAAACGTTTATTAAGTATTTAAGGTTATTTAATAGTAATTAAAAATAAAAGACTAAGAGATAACTCCTAGTCATAGTATTTGAAACAGTTTTATACTGCTTTATGTTCTACATCATCAATCGTTAAATTATTTAACCAGGTACCTTTCTTAATAATGTGTATAGAGAAAATGAGTTTTACAATATCGGTTGATTTGCTTGCTAAAAATATGATTAGGATGTTGATTCCCAGTTCATTTCTATAGGTGCTTAATAAGATGACTGCAGGTAAGCCTACTAAGTAGGTTGGAAGTTGATCGAGTAAGAATGTTCTAACTGAATCACCACCCGCTCTTAATGCGTAATAACTCATAGCGTTATAGCCGTATATGGCGATAAATCCTACATTAATTAAAATGATTTGATAAGCTAACCAATACAGTGAATTAACAGGTGTAAATATAAGTAACATGACTGGTGATAGACCGACGATCAATATCATAATTATGAGGTTTGTCGTCAACATAATCCCACGCAACTTAGCTAAGTAATCTTTTGCCTTTTCAAAAGAACCTTCACCAAGCGCTTGGCCAAGTATCACCCCAGTGGCAGTTGCCATTCCAGAATAATATACAAAAAAGATATCTGTGGCGTTTTGAGAATATCCATAAGCTATTACCCATTCATAAACCCCACTGGTAATAAACATTGCATAAAGAACCATCGCAATCGACCATAAAATTTCATTAACGATAATAGGTCCACCCTTTAAAATATACATTTTTACTAAACGTTTTGTAATTAAGTATTTTTTAAATATTTCTTTAGCATAATTTTCTTTACTATAAAATATAGCAATAATTAATAAAACAACCAGTTCAGCCATCTTAGATATCACTGTAGCCCAAGCGGCACCGATGGCTCCCATTGCTGGAAAACCCAAATAACCATAAATTAGTATCATGTTTAAAGCCATATTCACAACAATGCCAACTACCCCTGCAATCAAGGGAGCTTTTGCTCTTCCAATTGATCTAAAGAAGGTTGATATCATAAAAGAAGTTAAAAAAATAATAGCACCATAACCAATGATTTTAATATATTGGACCCCAAAAGTTACTGCCTCTAGTTGTTCGGGATCAGTTGTAGGTAGAAACATCTTAATCACTTTAGGACCGAAGTAGTAAATTAAACCACTTGATATTAACCCAAATAATATTGCTAAGATTAATCCTAATTGAAATGTGCCTAAAATACCTTTTTTGTTTTTAGCCCCATAATATTGTGCTACAAATACACTTATTCCTGCTGTCAATCCAATCCAAAAAAAGTTTATGATAAACATGAACCTGTTAGCGGTTGATACACCTGTATAGGCGGTTTGTGAAAACCCATTTATCATGAATGTATCTATGAGGCCAGCTAAGTTTAATATCAATTGTTGAATGACAACTGGGATAATAATAGCAAATGCCATTTTGTAAAAGGCTTTATCGCCAAAATGCTTTTTTAATTTATTCATTATAAAAACCTCGAGTTCAATTGTAACAAACAATATCAAAAAAGTATACATTTAAGATTTAGAAAAACCAAGAACAAGAAATCATACTTTGAAGAATACTTTAAAGTTAACAACAAAACGGATTGTTTTAACCTTGGTTATAGTCTTATTATTGATAGAAATTCTATTGATAAAAAGAGACTATATTGAAGAAATGGTTAGTTGATTATGATAATTTAAAACATTCATTTATAGATAAATAAAATGTGATATGATTAAGTAAAGAAATAGTAGAGGTATTTTATGATGAACTCGGATAGCTTTAGTGATGTTAGAATTAAAATAAGAAATAATAATAATAAAATTTTCTTTAACCAAAACAGTGAATGTTTGAAGCCTTTACTTAATTTAATTGCGTCTATGAATCACCGTACAATGGTTTTATGGGCACTTAAAATGGTTAGAGAAATACATAGTTCTATTAGGCATTATTTTGATACTGATAATAGAGTTGGTCAAGCTATCATTCTATGTGAGAAGTGGGCTAAAGGTGATATCAAGATGCAACTTGCAAAAAAAGCCATATTAGAAGTACATCATATGGCAAAAGAAACAGATAATCCTAGAGTAATTACAAAACTTCATGCAATCGGCCAAGGTTTGTCTACAATCCATGTAAAGACACATGCAATTGGCATGGTATTTTATGACTTAACGAGTGCAGTTTTAGAATATGGGATAGATTCTTTTGAAGAAGCTGTCAAAAATAAAATCAATGAATATATAATAACTTTGAAAACATGTAATCAGGAAATTAACAAAGTTATAAAATGGAATTCCTTTTTAATGAAAGATATGACCAATTAATAAGTATTAATTTATTTATACTAGCATCAGGTGTTTACTTGTGTAAAACTTGTTTTTAGTTTATAATTATCTTGTAATAAATTTAAATATTATAAATAATCAGGAGGGTTTATGAATCTATATCAAATTAGAGTTGAAGACATTAATAATCAAGTTGTAGAATTATCAAAGTACAAAGGAAAAGTTTTACTTATTGTTAACACTGCGACTGAGTGTTTTTTTACGCCACAATACGAAGGACTACAAAAATTGTATGATCAATTTAATAAACAAGGGTTTGAGTTGTTAGATTTTCCATGTAATCAATTTGGTAAAGATGCACCGGGATCAATCGAAGACATTAATGAATTTTGTGTTGATAAATATGAAACTACTTTTCCAAGGTTTCAAAAGATTAATGTTAATGGTCAAGATGAATCAATTTTGTACACGTATTTAAAAAGACATCAAAAAGGATTTATGACAAGAAAGATTAAATGGAATTTTACAAAATTCTTAGTTGACCAAGAAGGCAGAGTAATCAAACGATATTCACCACGTGTAAAACCTTCTAAAATCGCAAAAGATATTGAGTTATTACTGACTCAACAAAAGAAGGAGAAATAGCCAATGTTTTTAGCCTTAAAAGAATTAAAATATTCAAAATTGAAGTTTGCTTTAATTATTGCGGTGATTGTCTTAATTAGTTATCTAGTTTACTTTTTGACTTCACTTGCTTATGGATTAGCATCTTCATATACTAACGCGATTGAAAAATGGAATTCAGATGAAATCATCATGACTGTTGACGCTAATGACACTATAATGATGTCATTTATGGATCAAGCAGATTATAATTCTGTTACCACCACAGGTACTAAAGCCAAATTAGGTTTATTTCCAGGCGTTATCAATGATCCTACCGCGACTAATATTTTAGATACTCGAATTGATGTTTTCTTTTTCGGGATTGATAATGGTAGTTTTCTTAAACCAATATCAAATCTTACTTTAACAGGCAATCAAGTTATTGCCGATGAAGATTTACAAAAAGAAGGCTATCAAGTTGGTGATATCTTTGGGGTGTCTGGTAGTACTCAAACTTATGAAATTATTGGTTTTTCTAAAAAAACTACTTATCAAACAGCGCCAGTTATCTATATGAGTTTAGATACTTGGCAACAATATCGTTATAATACACCAACACCACCAGATTTATATAGTGGAATCATCATTAGAGGTGAAAGTAGTCTTGGTTCAAGTGATTCTGGTTTATTAATTTATAAAACGGAAGATTACATTTCTACTTTACCAGGTTATACGGCACAAGTATTAACTTTTACAACAATGATTGTTTTCTTGATTATTATTGTTGCGTTTGTATTAGGGATATTTATTTATGTGTTAACGATTCAAAAGACGAGCATGTTCGGGGTTATGAAAGCTCAAGGTATCTCTAATAGTTATATTGGTGGGTCTGTTATTTTACAAACATTCTTTCTTGTATTGATTGGATTAGTAATTGGGGGAATTTTTACGCTATTGACTGGGATATTTTTAGCTGATATTGTTCCATTCGCTGTTAACATTGTATTCTATGTAGTAATTACATTTGCGTTTTTCTTGTTTGCTTTCTTTGGAGCCTTATTTTCAGTCAATGCAGTCTTGAAGATAGATCCATTAAAGGCGATTGGAGGTTAATATGAAACCATTAATAGAAATGATTGGCGTTACCAAAGATTTTATCCAAGGCGACAACATTATTAGAGCTTTAAAAGAAACTAACTTTACTGCTTACGAAGGCGAATTAATAGCTATCGTTGGTCCATCTGGATCAGGAAAATCAACCTTCTTAACTATTTTAGGCGGACTTCAAAAACCCACCACTGGGAGAGTTCTATTAAACGGTAAACCCTTTAGTGATTTAGATGTTCAGGAAAAATCAAAAATTAGATTAGATAGTATTGGATTTATTTTACAAGCATCTAATTTAATCCCTTTTTTGACTATCAAAGAACAAATGATTTTGTACAATAAAATCACTAAAACAAAGATAAATCAATCATGGATGAACGAATTATTTTTAAAGTTAGACGTTGAAAAACTAAAAAATAAATACCCTAATTCATTATCTGGGGGTGAAAGACAAAGAGCAGCAATTGCGAAAGCATTGTATCATCAACCTTCAGTCATTTTTGCTGATGAACCAACAGCCAGTTTAGATACTAAAAAAGCTTATGAAGTCGTAAAACTTTTGGCTAAAGAAACAAAAGAACAAAAGAAGGCTACCATTATGGTGACTCATGATGAAAGAATGTTAGAGTTTTGTGATAAAGTGTATGAAATAACCGATGGTGTATTAACTGAAAGACAAAGAACATGAACGTAGGATTTGCTTGTTTATCGATTGGTGTTTATCATAATGATTATAAAACAATCAGAAAAGATAATCTAAGCGATGATAAACTCATCGAGATTATTCAATATAACCTAGAATCATTAGAAAATATCATTGACTACAATATTAAAAACAATATTAAGTTGTTTAGAATTTCCAGTGATTTAATTCCGTTTGGGTCTAGCCCACTTAATTCATTAAAATGGTGGGAAATATTCAAAGATAAGTTTGATTTAATCGCAGAAAAGATTAAAAAATATAATATTCGTGTTTCGATGCATCCGGGTCAATACACGGTTTTAAACTCGCCTGATGAAGGTGTTGTTGATAGGTCGATTAAAGACCTTGTTTATCATGCTAAGGTATTAGAGGCTCTAAAAACTGGAACTTCATCTAAGATTATTTTGCATATTGGTGGTGTTTATGGTGATAAATTAACCGCAAAAAAGCGTTTTATCATAAATTATTTACAGTTACCAGAAAATGTAAAAAAACGTTTAGTGATTGAAAACGATGAACGAAGTTATCATATATTAGATGTTTTAGAAATAAGTGAAGTAGCGAATATTCCTGTTATTTTTGATAATTTACATCATAAAATTAATCCGCCAAATCTCAATAAAACAGACCAAGAATGGATTAATTTTTGTAAAAATACGTTCAAAAAAACAGACGGAATTCAAAAGATTCATTATTCTGAACAAGATTCATTAAAACAACCTGGAGCCCATTCAAAAACGATTAATCCAGAATCGTTTTTAGAATGGTTTAACTTGATAGATAGAGAAGATATTGATATTATGCTTGAAGTAAAAGATAAAAATGTGTCAGCAATAAAAATTAAAAATTGTACCAATAAGAACCTAAAAAATCAAGACTTAGAAAATGCTTGGGCAAAATATAAATATAATGTTTTAGAATACTCACCAAAAACATACTTTCTAATTAGAGAGATGTTAAAAGATAAGATGAATCTTGATCCGGTGTTATTTTATAGAATCATTGATAACTCTTTTACTCATCCTTTATCAATAAATAATCAAATCAACGCAATAGATCATGTATGGGGTTATTTTAAAACCAATTCAAAAGAAAAAGAAATCTATCTAAAAAAGCTAGAGAAACTTAAACAAGGTACATTAACCGTTAAATCAATGAAAAAATATTTGTATGGATTAGCGATTAGTACTAAAATGAATTATTTATTAGAATCCTATTATTTTGAATTAATATAGTAA
>JAQUCY010000072.1 GCA_028685975.1 Acholeplasmataceae bacterium
GTAGTTTCGATGTTAATAATGCTTATAACTTAGAATCCATTGATGAAAATACTAAACCCTCTATTACGTTAATAGAATTTGCTGAATCATTGGATAAAGTAGTGATTAAACCTTACTTAGAAAAACTAGTCTTAAACGGAATTTATCTTGATTCCCGACAAACAAGTATAAATAAAATGTTTTCTGTATATACTGAAGACGACCGCTTAATAGCAATATATACACCACAAGAAGATAAATACAAACCATTGATTATATTAGGAGAGTAACATGAAAGTTTATCACGATCATTATCAAAATTTAAAAAACACTGATTCATTAACTATTACGATTGGAAACTTTGATGGTGTCCATATTGGCCATCAAGGTTTAATCAACTATGTTAAATCTTTTAAGGATACAAAGTCTGCTTTACTTACTTTTTATCCTCATCCGATGAAAGTCCTACGAAATGTTGAATATCAACAAATAAGCAATCTTGATCAAAAAGTTAAATTCATTAAAGCTTTCAAACTTGATTACATGTTTATAGCAACCTTTGATGAAGATTTTTCATCATTAAGCAGTGAAGATTTTATCAATTTCTTAAAAGAGTTGAATGTAAAAAGAATTATTATTGGTAGAGACTTTAGATTTGGTAAATATGCAAAAGGGACTATTCAAGATCTACAAAAGCATTTTGATGTGGTTATATATGAGGATGTTAAGCGTGAAAACATCCGCATATCGACAACGTATATTAAAGATTTAATTTATTCTGGTGATTTAGAACAGGCGGAGATTATGCTGTCAAGACCATATGAAATTACTGGTAAGGTAATCCACGGTGATGGCGTGGGAAGAACTTTAGGAATGCCCACAGCTAACTTAGATGTAAATGCTTATGTGTTACCTAAAAATGGTGTTTATTATGTAAAAGTGTTCTATGAAGATAAAATTTATGGTGGGGCACTTAATATTGGTTATAATCCCACTATTAATTATTCAATAACAAAACGAGTTGAAGTCCATATACTTGATTTCAATGAAGATATATATGATAAAGAGTTAACATTACAGTTCATTAAGTATCTTCGACCTGAATATCAATTTAAATCTAAAGAACTCTTGATGATACAACTGGCTAAAGACATTCAAAATTCGAAGGCTTTATTTGAAGAAGATAATTAATAATAATATTTAATGATTCACATCCAATTTAATCGTTTATATAGTAAATATAATAAGACAGTATTACCCTATAAAAATCACAATATTAGGTTTTATATTAGTTCAACCTATGATATAATAAAGTAAATAGAGGTGTTATATATGAAATTAATTATCGCGATTGTTTCAAATGATGATGCGAACAAAGTATCAAAAGCACTTGTTAAGGAAAATTTCTTTGTGACAAAGCTAGCCACAACTGGTGGATTTTTAATGAGTGGAAATACAACATTTTTAATTGGGACTAATGATGAGAAAGTCATCGAGATTATTGAAATCATTGAAACGCATAGTAAGACCAGAAGTAAACTTGTTCCGAATTCAATTATTAGTGAGTTTGGCATGTTTTCTAGTTTACCAGTTGAAGTTAAAATTGGTGGAGCGACTGTTTTTGTTTTAAATGTAGAACAATTTATTAAGATTTGATCATAATTTTCCTTGCAATATAGAATTAATATGATAAAATATATAAGTACGTAAACGAGGAACTAGGACAGCCGACCTAATCTTCAGTTTAACGAATAAAGAAGGAGTAATAGGCAATGACAAAAGAAAGAAAGCAAGAAATCATTAATACTTTCAAAACGCATGAAGGTGACACAGGTAGTACACAAGTTCAAATCGCTGTTTTAACAGAAGAAATCAACGATTTAAACGCACACTTATCTATTCACAAACATGACTTTCATTCAAAACGTGGTCTTTTCCAAAAAATTGGTAGAAGAAAACGTTTAATGACTTATTTAAAAAATAATGATTTAAAAGCTTATTCAGAATTAATTGAAAAACTTGGCTTAAGAGGCTAAAAACTAGAAAAGATTGTTGAAAAACAATCTTTTTTATTTTTTTACTGAAGTAAATATTAAGTTGGCATAATCTATTAAAATGTTATATAATATTAAAGTATGCGAATTTAATAGAAATTTGGACGAAATATAAAATGAAGGAGATTTTTATATTATGAGTAAACATGAGTTTATTACAACTGTTGGGGGAAGAACCCTCAAAGTTGAAATTGGTGAAGTTGCAAAACAAGCCAATGCAAGCGCGCTTATCTCTTATGGAGACAGCGTTGTATTAAGTGTTGTTGTTACAAGTGAAGCGAGAGCACAACAAGACTTTTTCCCTTTAATGGTTTTATACCAAGAAAAATTGTATGCTGCTGGGAAGATTCCAGGTGGGTTCTTGAGAAGAGAAGGTAGACCATCTGAACATGAAACTTTAACATCCCGTCTAATCGATAGACCAATTAGACCTTTATTCCCTGATGGTTTCAAAGATGAAGTACAGATTATTAATACGGTGTTATCAAGTGATCCTAATGCATCACCTGAAATGACTGCGTTATTTGGCTCAAGCTTAGTAACACATATTTCAGATATCCCATATAAATTACCAGTTAGTGGTGTTATTGTTGGACGTGTTAATGGTGAGTTCATTATTAACCCAAATCCAGAACAACTTGCACAAAGCGATATAGACTTAACCGTTGCTGGTACAAAAGATGCTATCAACATGGTTGAAGCTGGGGCAAAAGAAGTTAGCGAAGCTGATATGCTAGAAGCATTAATGTTTGGACATAACGCAATTAAAGAAATTTGCCGTTTCCAAGAAGAAATTAAACAAGCCATCGGTAAAGAAAAGATGGAAGTTAATATCTTTAAGGTAGATCCAGACATCGCAGAACTTGTTAAAAAAGAAGCTCAAGCCGATATGGTAAAAGCTATTTCAATTAAAGAAAAACAAGAAAGAGCTAATAAAGTTCAAGAAATTAAAGATAGAACAATTGAAAAATTTGATGAAACTCACTTCTTTATGGAAATCGAAGGCAATCAAGTTTATGATAGAGAAACAAAAAATGTCTTCATGAAGAGTGTATACCAAACTTTAGAAGAAATTGAAACCAATGAAGTTAGACGTTTAATTACTGAAGATAAAGTTAGACCTGATGGTAGAAAAGTCGACGAAATCAGACCATTATCATCAAGAGTTGACCTATTACCTAGAGCTCACGGTAGTGCCTTGTTCACACGTGGTCAAACTCAAAGTTTAGGGGTTGCGACACTAGGTTCATTAAGAGAAAACCAAATTATTGATGGTTTAGATCCAAATGAAGATTCAAAACGCTTCATGTTCCATTATAACTTCCCACAATATTCAGTAGGTGAAACTGGACGTTATGGTTCACCAGGAAGAAGAGAAATCGGACATGGTGCCTTAGCTGAAAAAGCATTACTTCAAGTATTACCCAGTGAAGAAGAGTTCCCATACTCAATTCGTGTGGTATCAGAAATTACTGAATCTAACGGTTCTAGCTCACAAGCATCTATTTGCTCAGGTACAATGAGTTTAATGGCTGCTGGGGTTCCAATCAAAGCACCAGTTGCTGGTATTGCAATGGGTCTAATTATGGATGGTAATAACTACACTATCTTAACAGACATCCAAGGCTTAGAAGACCACTTTGGCGACATGGACTTTAAAGTAGCTGGTACACCAAAAGGTATCACTGCATTACAAATGGACATTAAGATTGATGGTATTACAGAACAAATCTTATCAGAAGCTTTAGAACAAGCTAAACATGGCCGTTTACATATCTTAGAACATATGGATCAAACAATCCATAAACCAAGAGAAGAGTTATCTGATTATGCTCCAAAAGTGGTTATGTTCAAGATTAACCCTGAAAAGATTAAAGATGTTATTGGTGCGGGTGGTAAGGTTATTACTCAAATCATCGAAGACAACAATAATGTTAAGATTGATATTGAACAAGATGGACGCGTGTTCGTAATGCACTCAGATAGAAAATGGATTAATTCTACTGTAGAAACCATTAAGAATATGACAAGAGACGTTGAAATTGGAAAGATTTATGAAGCCAAAGTCATGCGTATAGAAAAATATGGTGCATTCGTCGAGTTATGGCCAGGCACTGAAGGTTTAGTTCATATTTCTAAACTTTCAAAAGATAGAGTTGAAACAGTTGAATCTGTAGTTTCTCTAGGCGATATCATCATGGTTAAATGTATCAAGATTGATGAAAAAGGCCGTATTGACCTTTCTAGAAAAGACGCAATCTAATTATTAAATTTAAGACGAAACTAACCGTTTCGTCTTTTTCGTGATTAAATTTATAAACCATATTTAGAAATGAATATGATAAAATATTAATAGAGGGAATATGAATGAGAAAATATTTTAAATTTATTGCCGTTATCGCTTTTCTAATTTTGATAACCGGCTGCGACAAAAAACCAGTTGAAGAAATTCCTGATGATGAAGATCCAATTGAAGAACCTATCGAAGAACCAACTTATGAAACCTACCAAATTACCTATTTTAATGGTGATGTTGAGATTACAGGGTTGAGTTTAGTTAGTTATACCGAAGAAAACGAAGAAGTTTTACCACTTTTAGATTTAGATGGTTATTCATTTAATGGTTGGTATACCGATGAAAATTTCAGTTCAGGTGCTATTACAAAAATTGAAAAAGGCACCCAAGGGGATTTAGTATTTTACGCAAAACTAACTAGGGTACAAATGTTGACTTTAGGGTTTAACGGCGGAACTGTCGTGGAATACCCAAAACATTATTCTAGTTTAGAAGAATATGTTTTACCAACTACATCTACAAAAGAAGGATATCTATTTGGTGGATGGTATAACAATAAAGAATTATTAGGCGATCCAATTGAAGTCATTCCAAAGGGATCTAAAGATAATTACCTGTTTTTCGCAAAATGGGTGATGGATTTAGAGCCAATTAATGCGCTTGTTAGCCCACTTACAACCAAGACCATTGAAACCAATGTTACATTACCAGAATCCCATAGTATATTTACTATCACATGGGAAAGTACAGACAATATTATTGATACAAAAGGTACTTTAAGAAGACCTTATCAACCACAAATCATTACCTTAACGGGTACAGTAACGGATGGTATTAACACAGAAACAATTAGTTATGATTTAAGTGTTGCAGGGTATAAATCCTTAGAAGCACCGATTGCCTCAGGCTATTTATTTACCAACTATTGGGATACCTCATCCAAAGTCTTTACAACATTAGATATTATTAATATTGCGTTTGCTGATGCAGATGAAAATGCCAATATTGAAACATCTAAATCACTAGCAACCTTTGGTCAAACCAATACTTACATAACTCCAAAAGCACAAGAAAGCGGTATTTACGTGATTATGTCGATTGCTCCAGATGCAAAATGGTCTTCCTTTGTAGGTTCTCAAACTTTAGTTGAGAAATTCGCCGATAACATTGTAGATGCCATTAATAAATATGAATTTGATGGGGTAGATATTGACTGGGAAGGTACTGGTGTAGATCCAACTCAATATATTAATTTAGTAAAAACAGTGAGTCAACGTGTTAAGAAAAATAACCCAAACCACTTAGTTACATCCGCCACACCTGGCGGTCAATGGGGTCCACCA
>JAQUCY010000009.1 GCA_028685975.1 Acholeplasmataceae bacterium
TAAATTTCTCGTGTAAATAATTTCTAGTAAGGCGCCGTAACCTGCATCCTGCGAAGTAGCGTAATCTAATACTGTTTGTTCAGTTGCAGTAAAGGATACTGTTTTTGAATCAAAAACCCCAAACGGTAATGCTTCATTAGCCATATCATTAATTGATTTTCCATTAATTTTACTGGTAATATAATTGGCAATGTTTAAACCGGTTTTAACTGGCAAACCTAATTTACCAATATTGATTTTTCTGACTTTAAAGACATATTCATCATTCTCATCTAAGATAACGTCCAACGATAAATAAACCCCAGTTTTGTACAATCTTGTACTATCTGCTAATGCATGAACTGAAACCACTAAATCAATTCTGTCTTCTAAGATATCAGTACTAACCCCTTTTATACCAGCTCTCATGCCACTTGTAGCAGAAAGATACATATATTCATATTCTGGTTCATCTTTAAAGGCGTCATCTTGAAATTTAGGATTATCTTTTGATAATTCTCGCATCATAAATTGATTAATAAAAACTTCTGTTAAAGTAACTTCGATGTTTTCTTTCGTATCATTTATCATCATGAGTTGAATTTCATCATCTAATTGCTTTTGGAAATACTCTTCAGATTGTGTGTACTGTTCCACAGGCATCTTGAAATCTTTGTAAAACATAACTGCTAAGAAAATAATCAGTGCTATAAAAATCCCTACAATTAACCCTATGATTTTAAAAACTAGTTTCATATTCTCCTCTTTCTAGCTTAAGTCTAAATCGGAAACGCCACCTAAGATATAGTTCTTTAGGGGTCCTTTCTTTAAATACGTATAGTAACCTGCTGCGCCAATCATTGCTGCGTTATCGGTACAATATTTCATTTTAGGAATTAATATTTCTTTATTTAGTAGTTCGGCATGTGCACGTTCTCTTAATCTTGAGTTTGCGGCAACGCCACCGGCAATTACTACTTGATCAACGTTATAATTATCAACAGCTAATTTTAGTTTGTAAATTAAAACATCCATGACAGCTTCTTGAAAACTAGCTGCTAAATCTGCTTTATTTATTTCTTCCCCTTTTCGATTAGCGTGATACACAATGTTGTTTACGGCACTTTTTATGCCTGAAAAAGAAAATTTATAATCATTTTTATCTAAATATGGTCTAGTTAAATTAAAGGTATCTTTGCCATCTTTGGCAAGTTTATCTATCACTGGACCACCAGGATAACCTAAACCTAACATTCTACTGACCTTATCATATGCTTCACCAACGGCATCATCTAAGGTTGAACCTAATACTTGAAAATCCATATGATCTTTCATATAAATTAATTCTGTATGACCCCCACTGACTAATAAGGCAACTAAAGGAAATTTTAAAGTTGTATCAATGTTAGCTGCGTATATATGCCCAGCTAAGTGATTTACCCCTATTAATGGTTTTTGATGTGCAAAAGCAAATGCCGATGCTGCATTAATCCCCACCAACAACGCCCCAATCAATCCCGGACCTTCAGTCACAGCCACGACATCAATTTCATCTATTGTAACGTCTGATTTTAAGAGGGCTTCTTCAAATACAATCGTCATGTTTTCAATATGATATCTTGAGGCAATTTCTGGAACAACCCCACCATACATTTTGTGAATATCAATTTGAGATAAAACAATATTACTTAAGACTTCTTTACCATCTTTAACGACCGCAACACTGGTTTCATCACAACTTGATTCAACTGCTAATACAATCAATTTAAATCCTCCTTTAAATAGAACAAGCCGTCTGTATCACCATAATAATTCTTTTTGGTATGATCCAACCTAAACCCAGCTAATTCATATAACTTTATCGCAACCAAATTGGTTGCTTTAACCTCTAATGTGATGGTTTTCACACCTAGGTTTATTAAATAATCTAAACCATGTTTTAATAATTGTTTCCCGTATCCTTTACTTCTTTGTTCTTCAGTAACAACTAAATCTATAATTTGACCATACTGATCACTTTCCCAAAGAATGATAAATCCTAACAATTTAGTGTTTTCTTCTAAAACAAAAAAATGATAGATATTATCTATAATGATATAGTCATTGATAAAATCTTTGTTAAAAGTTGAATCAAGTGCGTTACTAGACAAAGTAAAGATGCTTTGTGTATCTTTTAATGTTGCTTTTCGAATCATAGATTTTGTTCAGCCTCTGTTTTTCTTAAATAATTCGGGACAAATTTATGAACATCTTCTACTTTTTTAGCCATATTCATAATATTTTGAATGTTCACTTCATAATGAAGATCATTAACTAATATCGGTTTTGCGTGAAATTGAAGCGCTAAATTTTGAAAATCTTTAGTCGTTCTATGTCCATCATTAACTAAAACATGTTCATGGTCATAAATACCACAAAAAACATTGTTATTTCTTGCATCAATCATCGGTCCAACAATAAAATTATAACCTGATGCTAAAAAGTACAAACTAGATACTTCATACAGTTCTATTTTCTTGGTATAGGCTAACATTTTAGCTACCATCCCAATAATTCTTAACCCGGTATAAGAACCTGGTCCACTACCAACATAAATTCTATCGATATCATCAATCGTTAGATCTCTTCTTTTTAATAATTGATCAATTCTATCAACCACATGTTTTGCATGATCTTTTTTTCCAATTCGATACGTTGATTCAACCAGCACACCGTCGTTTCCAATTGCCATGTATAACATATTAGTTGAAGAATCCATAAAAAGTTGTTTCATATATATTTCACTACCTTTTCATAATCTCGACCTTTAGGAATAAATGAAATTTTTCTTTCCTCTTCAGAGATAATCTCAAATTTTACTAATAAATATTCTTTTGGCAACAAGGTCTCAACATTAAAAGGCCATTCGATAACACTAATACCGTCACTATAGATATAATCTTCCATATCAAAGTCAGCCCCTTCACTATCCATTCTATATAAATCAATATGGTATAGTTTAGCTTCTTCTTCAATATAACGTTTTAATATGACAAAGGTTGGAGAATTAATGTTTCTCTTAATGCCTAAAGCTTGACCAATCCCCTTGGTGAAAGTGGTCTTTCCAGCGGATAAGTCTCCGTCTAAGAGTAAAACCATTCCTTTATTTAATAGTAGGCCAACTTGGTGGCCTAAATAAGTTGTTTCTAATGCATTATTTGTATATTTTTCTTTCATAATAAATCACCATGATATATTTTAACACAATTAATAAATAAGTATTGATATTTGACCAAAAAAAGAGTGTTTTAAACACCCTTTTTAAGTTTAGCTTCAATTTCTTCTTTTAAATCTTGATAACCATCCTTACCTAATAGGGCAAACATGTTCTTTTTATAGGATTCTACACCAGGTTGATTAAATGGGTTAACTTCTAACAAATAGGCGCTCATGGCACATGCTTTGAAAAAGAAATACACCAAATATCCAAAATGATATCCGTCAATCGTGTCAATTTCAATCACAATATTTGGTACTCCTCCATCTGTATGCGCAATTAAAGTTCCTAAAAAAGCTTTCTCATTGACATCTTGCATGGACTTACCGGCCAAGTAGTTTAAACCATCGAGATTCTTTTCATCATAAGGAATGGTTTGATCCAATTTGGTTTGTTTAACTTTAATAACTGTCTCAAATAGATTTCTTGTTCCATCTTGAACCATTTGTCCTAAAGAGTGAAGATCTGTTGAGAAAGAGGCACTACTAACAAATAAACTCTTATGATCTTTACCTTCTGATTCTCCAAAAAGTTGTTTCCACCACTCACTCAAATAAATTAATTGTGGTTCATAGTTAACCAACATTTCAATAGCTTTACCTTGTCTATAAAGTTCTGATCTTAAGATAGCATATTTATAGGCATCATTATTGACATTTTGTAAATCATAATAGGCATCCACTGCACCTTCTAAGATAAAATCAGTATCAATGCCGGCTGCTTTAAGTGGTAGTAATCCCACCGCACTTAAAACACTAAATCTTCCCCCAATATCACTTGGGACAACATAAGTATCATAACCCATTTCATCGGCTAATGTTTTTAAAGCCCCATGTTCTTTATCAGTTGTGACATAGATTCTTTGATCAGCATCATCAAACTTTTTATATAATAAGTCTTTAAATATTCTAAATGCGATTGCTGGTTCAGTGGTTGTCCCTGATTTAGAAATCACATTGATACTAAAACGTTTATCTTCTAAATATTTAAGTAAACTATTGGTATAACTAGCACTAATATGATGACCTGCAAAGACAACTTCTACTCCTGTATTATTAAAAGGATCCCTTAACATCTCTAAAGCTGCTTTAGTCCCTAAGTAAGAACCGCCTATCCCTATCACAACTAACACATCAGATTGTGCTTGGATTTTTTCAGCTGCTTGATAGATTCTATCATATTCATTTTGATCGCTATTGATGGGTTGATGAACCCATCCTGTGTATTCATTACCAAGACCTGTTTGTTCTTCAATCATTTTGTGAATCTTTTCAATTTGACTTTTTTTAATTGTTTTCTTATCAATAAAACCTTTTACATATTTATCTATTACTTTGACCATTTTTAGTCCTCCTTACTTACTCTTTGATGCGTTTTTAACCCAAATAGGTAATTTTTCTTCTAATGTTTTAAAACCAATTTCTAGATCAGGTATAATAATCTTTTTGCTTTCTTTACATCTTTTATAAGAAAGTTTGAGTTGTTTTTCTTCTTCATTGACATCTAAAATATAGACCTTGACTTTATCTCCAACCAACGCAAAAGAATTAATATCTTTAACATACTTATCTGAAATTTCAGAGATGTGTATTAATCCGGTATAGTCATCAACTTTTACAAAGACCCCATATGATGTTATGGCAGTAACCTCGACAATGATAGTATCACCTTTTTTAAACATATTTAACACCTCACAATATTATAACACTTATCAACGTCTCTGACAGTAAAAATTATCACTTATTGAATGTAACTTTCAATTAATACATGTTATAATTTAGACAGTTGAAGGGAGAATTATGATGGCAAGTCAAGATTTATTAGTCGACTTATACGCGGTCGATTATTCAAAAAAAGAATGTAACGTTACAATTAAAAGAGTTTTATCACCTGATAGTGATTTAGTCTTGAAATTTATTGGAGATAACTTTAGTGCTGGTTGGGTGAGCGAATCTAAAGCCGCTTTATATCAAGCACATCCAACTTGTTTTATTGCCGTAGAGAATAAGGAAGTAATCGGGTTTGCCTGTTATGATGCAACCGGAAAAGGCATGTTTGGACCAACCGGTGTAGCCAAAGAACATCAAGGTAAAGGGATTGGAAGAGCTTTATTACTTCATTGTTTAGAAGCGATGAAAAATGACGGTTATGCTTACGGAATCATTGGAGCAGTCAGTGATGAAAATCAACCGTTTTACCAGAAAAGTTGTGGATCCATCCCAATTCAAAATAGTAAAAAAATTTATAACCGTTTAACAAGATATTAATTTAAAAAAACACCAGTTAGTCGCCTAATTGGTGTTTTATTTTTATATTAAACTGTAACAACCGCAATCACGCCAGGTACATTTTCAAGTAACATGGTTTCAATCCCTTGTCTAAGTGTGACATCAATTAAACCACAACCGTCGCACGCACCTAACATTTTTACATAGACAATTCCGTCTTCAACAGACACAATTTCGATATCGCCACCATCACTTCTTAAATAAGGTCTTACCTTATCTATCAGTTCATGGACTAGTTTCGTTGTTTCATCCATACTATGCACCTCTTTTACATTGAAAGTATACATGATTAATCATCACTTTTCAAATAAAATGATTAATCCTAGATACTATATAGAAAATGTCCATTGAAGGACATTATTCTTTAATGATTATTTAGATCTGGTTTATAGGTTTTAATAACTGACTGAACAAATTTTTTCACTTCTTCGTTATTCATTGAATCTAAAGTATCAAGGATAGTATCATACTCTAATTGTTTAGATTCAACTAACCCTTGTTTTTCAATGAGTATCTTATGGTTTTCGGTTTTAATATGTTCGTTAGAGTTTCCATTAACAAGCAGTTCTTCATAAAGCTTTTCGCCAGGTCTTAAACCAGTGAATACAATATTAATATCTTGATTAGGAACATACCCTGCTAGTCTAATCATCTTCTTCGCTAAATCGACAATCTTAACAGGTTCACCCATATCAAGAATAAAGATTTCTCCTCCATTAGCGTAAACAGCACACTGTAAGATAAGTCCAACTGCCTCAGGTATAGTCATAAAATACCTAGTGATTTCAGGATGGGTAACTGTTACAGGACCTCCATCTGCTATTTGTTTTTTAAACAACGGAATAACTGATCCATTAGAGCCCAATACATTACCGAACCTAACGGCTGAAAACTTGGTATTAACGCTATTGGATTGTTGTTCTTGAATAACCAGTTCAGCATAACGTTTGGTCGCTCCCATTAGATTGGTAGAACGAACCGCTTTGTCACTTGACACTAAAACAAACTTCTTAACGCCATATTGTTCCGATAACATCGCAACATTATGCGTACCTAAAACATTGGTTCTTACAGCTTCAACCGAACTATCTTCCATTAAAGGAACATGTTTATAGGCTGCTGCATGAAAGACTAAATCCGGTTTTACTTTGTCGAAAATATATTTAGTTCTTGTATAGTTATAAACACTACCAATATATACTTCTAAATCAAGGGGTTTATTTGCCTTAGTAAATTTTCTTAATAATTCTTGTTGAATATCATATGTATTATTTTCATAAATATCAAAGATGACCAATTTTTTGGGTGAAAATTGTGCAATTTGGCGACACAATTCTGAACCTATTGAACCCCCTCCACCGGTGACTAATACTGTTTGACCGTTAATAAAATCACCAATTGAATCATCATCTAGTGATATTTCATCTCTATTTAATAAATCTTCAATTCTAACATCTGTGATATTAATTTTATCATCGACATCAGAAATACTTAATAACTTCTTAACTTTGATGTTAAATTTAGTCGCACTTTCAATCACATCTGATAACTTCTTATGTGGAAAATCACTGATAGCAACGATAATTTCTTCGATTTTAAATTTCACAATATATGATTCTAAATCACTAATTGGGCCGTAAATGTTAATTCCTAATAATATTTTATTGAACTTATCTGGATTGTCATCTAAGATCACGAGTGGAATATTATCAAGTTGTTTGTTTTTAATGATTTCTTTTATTACATATTCGCCAGCTAAACCAGCTCCAATAATTAAAGTTCTTTTTCCTGATAAACTTCTAAATTCGATCATTCTTTGAATGAGTTTAAGCAGTCTATGAATCACTCTTGGAAATAAAATAAACGCAATTTCAGTAATGGTAATGAAAATATAGGCTGATTTGAACATAAAGTTTAAATCATAAGAAATAACATTAATAGTATATAAATGTTGGAATAAAAAGATAACACCTACAATAGTTAGATTGCTAAAGACAATAACAAGTGAGATTTTAACCACATCTTCAAATCCAAAATGTCTATCTAAAATCTTATAAAATCCTAAAAGATAGAACACTATAATTTTATAGACAATAATAATCGGGACCGCAATCAGTGCCTGATTTAAATCAACCGGTCGATTAATCGCCTTAAACATAAAGATTGCCAATACATAAGTTAAAGCAATCATGATTGCATCAACTAAAATCAATTTTAAAAAGCGGGTTGTTTTTGTAGAATGTTTGTGTTCCATTAGATATACTCCTTACACATATAATGACTAGTCAAAAGTCATTATAACCTATTTGATTAAAATATTCATTAAAACAATTAATAATTCAATTAATAAATCCAGTTATTAAAACTAAAATATGTTAACTATCTTAATTTTAACAACTAGAATATTGTTTATTTTGACGTTTCTGTTTTTATTCTTCTTAAAATATAGTAAGCAACATTATAATTACATGATTCAGCTAGGTGAATTGGAATATCTTTCACGCTTTGTTCTTTAGTAATATCTTCATAAAAACCTTTTAATCTTAAAACTTCAGAAGACACATCTCCAACGATATAATCATATTTGTCGTATACTTCATCAACATATCTATCTTGAAATTTTACAATGTCAAAAGACTCTTTGTGGTTTTGGACTAATTCAAAACTACCTACTGTTGTTTCAATTATTTTCATAATTCCTCCTAATTAAACAATTACTTGAAGCAGCTATAGCTAAGCCTTTACCAATCGCATCTTGACCTTCATTGGTCCCTGCTTTGATATTGATCTGAGAAGCATCAATGTTTAATATACTCGCTAGTACTTCTCTCATCTTTGGAATATAAGAAGCTAATTTTGGTTTTTCACAATAAATTGAAGCATCTATATTTTCTATACTATACTCTAATTCTTTTAGCTTTTCAAATGCGAACAATAATATCTTTTTTGAATCAAGATCCTTATTCTTTATATCTGTATCTGGAAAATGACTCCCCAAATCACCTAAGCCTAGCGCGCCTAATAATGATTCTGCTACTGCATGAATTAAAACATCTGCATCACTATGACCTTTTAACCCAAAAGGAGATTCTATTTTAATTCCACCCAATATTAATGGTCGATTAACATCTGTTTCATGAATGTCATAAGCAAATCCAGTTCTAAAGCTTGGGGTTATATAGCGCATAATATCTTCTTTCGTGGTTATTTTATCGTTGTTGGTTTCATGATACACTAAACCAATTTCATCATTAAAACATAATTTATACATTGAAATATCATCAGTTAAACTCATATTTGGGTTACTTTGATAAGCACTCTTTATCTTTGAAGTAAGAAATGCTTGTGGCGTTTCCGCTTCAATAAGTTCATTTCGATCTAAAACATTTAAAGTTTTATTATAAATGGTATTAGTAACTGACTTACATACCAAAACGGCATCATATTGTTTTAAAGTTTCTTCTACCTTTTCAATAACGGTTTTATCAATAAAAGGTCGTGCCCCATCATGAATCAAAAGATATTCAGTGTTGACCTCTTTTAATCCATTTCTGACTGATTCACTTCTAGTACTTCCACCAACTGTTATTTTAATGTTTGGATTTAACGTTTTTAAATAGAGATAATCTTCGTTGTTCGCTACAAGAATAATCTCATAACCTAATTGACGAAACTTATCCACACTATGCATAATCATTGGTTTATGGTTTAGCATCATTTTTATTTTATTTTCTTTAAGTCCGGTTCTACTACCTGATCCGCCACCTAATATGATAACACTCTTCATAATCCACCTATATTATAATATCCATTGGAATATCAAATTCATTCATTTCAACATCAAGATCTTTTAATAATTTATGCACGATACCTATTTTATGACCCTTATGGTCTTGAAAATAATTGTCATAAAAACCAGCACCATGCCCGATTCGATAAAGCCCACTTGTGGCAACACATGGTACTAAGTAACAATCAATATTATCTTCAATCGGCGCATTTTTATCAGGTTCTTTAAGTCCAAATTTTCCCTTAATTAGTTTTGAAAAATCAGAAACAACTCTAAACGTTAACTTTTTATCCTTTTCTGTTTTTGGAAAATAAAAAGTTTTATTTGGGTATAAATGAATTAATATTAGTAGGTTGACTTCATTCTCGATTGGGTAGTAAAGACCTACTTTTTCAGCATTTAAAAAGGGTTCATAAGTCATTAAGAACGTTAATATTTCTTTTTGGCGATTTAAAATATCTGCGTCTGTGATAACTTTTTTTAAATCCTTTGCCAGACGTCTTGCTTGTGTTTTATCCACGAATATCACTATAGTAACAAGCGTTACTAACAAAATCTTTATGTCTTGCCAAACCTAAGGCTTTATAAGCAAAATCAAATAAAGTTTCCGCATCTTTCGCATCTTTATGACTACTTGCTACACCTAAAATGACTTCAATTTCTGGATTTAAAGATCCATAATTCATTTTAATATTTAAAAATTTATTATTTGATAAAACGCCTGTTCTTAATAGTTCCATCTTTCTTGGATCTACAATTGTTATCGCAAACACCAATCCACTAATTCTAAAAATATCACTTGATTCACTCATAAAAGAGTTTTTTAGTTTTTTTACATATTCATTAATTAACATATTCCCGATATCTCTACCATATTCTTGGTTAATCTCAGGAATATTACTTAAATCAAATAAGGCTAATTCAAAAACTCTATTCTGGTTAAACAGGACACTTAAGTGATGGTATAATTCATTTTCTGTTTTAATGTTGTCCATATCTTCTAGTCCGGTTCTTGCATAACCAGTAGACTCAACAGTATCGAGCACACCTAAAATGATATTTGAGCTTTTATCCTCAAATAATCGTTTCCCAGTATCCGTCACCCACACATATTTACCATTAATTAATAATCTATATTTTGATTTGAAGGTTTGTTTTCTAATCGTTAAACTAGATAACGATCCTAAATAACTATTTATGTCATCTTTATATATATAGTCTTGGTAAGCCTCAAAATTAATTTGTGCATTAGGTAATTTCGTCATTTCAACAAACTTTTCTGATCCCCATAAATAACGTTCATCTAAATCAATAAAATATAAAGCTCTGTCAGCCAACTCTAAGGTAGCTAAATACTTTAAACGTAATGATTCATAATCTTGATTGGCTTGTTTTAATTCTCTTTCAATGCCAACCAAATTAAAATCACTTTGTTTTTCTCCAATTGTTACTCTACCTTTATATTTTCCCATAATATAAATAGGTTGTTCGACTACTGACATAAAAACACTTTTACCCTGATAGTTTTGAAAAACAAAAGTATGCTGATCAAGGGAGGTCTTATTAACTAATTTTAAATAATTATCATAGTATGTTTCTACACTCATGTTGTTTGTATCAACATCATCGAATGTCGTTATTCTGACTGCTTTATTAATCACTTCAAAAAATGGTCTATTAAGTACTTGTTCTAGTGTGAATCCAAGTTCTTCTAATACAGGCTCACTCATCTGTTTAATTCTGTTTTTCTTATCCACCACATAAAACACATTCCATTTAGTCTGTTTAATTGATTTAATAAAAATGTTGTAGTGATTTTTAAAGAACATTGTTTTTCTAAAATATAGGTACAACAGTACTATAGAAAATAGGATGTTAATCCCAGAATGAGTTATAAATAAGTAGTAAAACCAATTAACTAATATATATTTTTCATAAAATGGAATATAAACTAAAAAACCTATGGCATTAATAACTAAAATGACAAAGGGACTTCTATAAAACTTATCGTCTAAAATAGAAACAAAGATAATAAGACTTAGAGTGATTAAGGCGATGAAAAACATTATAATTGAAATTAACAAAAACTTACCTCCTAATTCGTAGTCAGGTCAAAAGAAAATTTCATATTAAAAACATAAAATCCAATAATAACTGCTAACATTATCGCAAATGATAATAAAATCTTAATCCAGTCATTCTTACGCATAAAATCAATGAACTTATCTGGAATATTAGCATTACCAATTATCTTTAAAGGGTTCATTAATAATGAGACTATTTTATTGAGAATATCACTAAATTTCTTCATATCATATCACCTATTTAATATACATATTGATGTACTCATACATCTTTTCACGGTCATTAGCTTTAATCATAATACCTTCAACAACGATTGTTATTGTTCCGGTTTCTTCACTGACGACAATCGTTAATGAGTCTGAAACTTCACTGATACCTAAAGCTGCTCTGTGACGAGATCCCATTGTCTTATCATGTTTTTCTGTTTCACTTAATACATAATAAGCACCAGCACATCTAATTTCGTCTCCTCGAATAATAACAGCGCCATCATGAAGCGGCGTATTAGGAATGAAAATGTTAATCAGTAATTCTTTAGAAACTTTTGCATTCATAATTATCGCTCTTTCGGCATATTGATCCAAAGAGTTATATTTTTCAATTGTGATTAACGCCCCGATATTTTGACTTGATAGATACATACATGCTTCTACTACATGTGTTTTTGTTTCTTGAGAACCAATTGTCATACCTTCTAAAGCCGTTTCTGAAACCCATGCGGATTCAAAACTCCTTCTTATATCTGGACTTAGCACTAAGATAACAAATAAAGGAATCCAATAAGAAATATAATCAAGTATTTGATAACTGATTTGCAACTTCAATAATCCCGCTACCCAAGTTAATATATAAACAAAAAGAATAACTAAAAATATTCTGAAAACACGTTTAGATCCTAAAAAAAACGTCAATATAAAATAAACAATTATCCAAAGAACATAGGCATCTAATACTATAGAAAGAATCTCAGGCATAATCTCACCTCTCTTAATTTATTATATCATATTTAACATTTTATGAAATTACATTTTAAACTATCATTTTTTTTTGGATTTATGGTAAAAAATACACAGAAAAAATAGAGTTTACAATTTTACAAAAAAATATTTTGTGTTGAAATTCGCACACCTACGCAATTAACCGAAAAAAATCATTATTTTTAGGTATTTTGCTTTTTATTTTTTGGTTGTTTTTGAAACCTATTATGCGTATAATACCTAATACAAGGACGGGATAAATTTATGATAAAATATAGCAAAACATTAACACAACAACTAAATAGAGATATAAAGGAATACTACCCACACATTTTCCCCGTCACAGATAGTATGCACATGTCTTTTGATGGTGTTTCAAGGTTAGTCATGTTAGATAGATATACTCAAAAAGACATGGCCCTTAAATCACTAAAAGTAGGTGACCTCGTTGTTACCGTTATTAAACATGATCCAAAGTTCCCTGCTAGAGGGATTGGATATGTTCAAGAAATTTTAGAAGACGACACACTCATGGTTCAAATTGAAGATGAGTTTATCGGGCAGATCGGTGACGAACATCAAAATGGTTTAATAAAACGTCAATATAGAGATATTGAAAAACCATTAGAAATCTATTACGAACAAATCGCTAGACGTGTTGGCCATCATCTGGGTGAAGATGAATCTGATGAGACAACCCAAGCATTCGTCCATGAATTAGAAAATCTTAATTTAGTCCCTGCTGGTAGAGTTTTATACGGCGCAGGTTCTAATGCAAAAGTAACTTATTTTAACTGTTATGTTATGCCTTTTATTGATGACTCAAGAGAAGGTTTAGCTAAACATAGAGCTGAAGTAATGGAAATTATGGCTCGCGGAGGCGGGGTTGGAACCAATGGTTCTACACTTCGTCCAAAAAACGCATTAGCAAAGGGAGTCAATGGAAAATCAAGTGGATCAGTGTCTTGGTTACATGACCTTGCAGAGTTAACCCACTTAGTTGAACAAGGGGGTTCAAGACGCGGGGCACAAATGATCATGTTAGCGGATTGGCATCCAGATATTATTGAATTCATTATTTCAAAGATGCAAAATCCAAGAATTTTGAGATTCTTAATAGAAACATCTACCAATGAAGTTATTAAAAAAATTGCGAGTGATAAACTTAAATTTACACCACTTACCTCAGATGAAATAGCGATGTATAGTGCCATTGTTCAAATTGATGAACAAAATGATAAGATTTTCTCAAAGAGCATTGTCGATAAAGCTGAAAAACTATTAGATGACGGTGGTGTTTATACAGTTGAAAATCCTGATTTCTTAAGTGGCGCAAACATTAGTGTTGCAATCACTAAAGAATTCATGTACGCTGTTGAGAATGATTTAATGTATGATTTAAAGTTCCCTGATTTAGATAATTATAGTAAAGAAGAAAAAGCTTATTATGATCTTCATTGGCAACAAGTTGGTGATGTAAGAGAATGGGAACGTAGAGGATATAAATCTCATGTTTATCAATCCTTACCAGCTAAAGAATTATGGAACCTAATTAATATTTGTGCAACCTATTCAGCTGAACCAGGTATCTTCTTCATTGATAATGCTAACGATTTAACAAATGCTACCTCTTACGGACAAAAAGTGGTCTGCACAAACCCTTGTGGTGAACAACCACTTGCCCCTTATAGTGTATGTAATCTAGCTGCAATTAACTTAAGTCAATTTGTTGATAAGAAAACACATGAAATCTTATGGGATAAACTTGCACAAACAATTCACTATTCTGTTCGTATGCAGGATAATGTGATTGACAAAACATATTATTTCTTAGACCAAAACGAACAACAAGCTTTAGGTGAAAGACGTATCGGAATGGGTGTTATGGGACTGCATGACTTACTCATTCACGCAAACCTAAGATATGGTTCAAAAGAAGGAAATGTGTTGGTCGACAAATTATTCAAATTTATTGCCACAAAAGCTTATGAAACTTCTATCGAAATTGCTAAAGAAAAAGGCTCTTTCCCATTCTTAGAATCTCATGGTTCAAGAGAAGCTTTTGTTAAAGGGAACTACATTCAAAAATTACCTAAACATATCCATGAAGGTATTTTAAAACATGGTATTAGAAACTCTCATTTACTAACAATTGCCCCAACTGGTTCTACTGGAACAATGGTGGGGGTATCGACTGGACTTGAACCTTATTTTGCTTTCACATACTTTAGAAGCGGCCGTCTTGGTAAATTCATTGAAGTGAATGCCAATATTGTTGAAGAGTACTTAAACTTACACCCTGAATATACAAAAGAAACATTACCAAATATCTTCGTAAGCGCAATGGAATTAGCTCCTGAAGAACATGTTGATGTTCAAACAACCATTCAAAACTGGGTTGACTCATCGATTAGTAAAACGGTAAACGCACCAAAAGGTTATACTGTTGAAGACGTCGAAACACTTTATATGAGATTATATAAGGGTGGCGCTAAGGGGGGAACGGTTTATGTTGATGGTTCACGTGATTCCCAAGTATTATCTTTATCTAAAGAAACTAAGAAAGAAACTCCAATTCAAGTTGACCTTTCAGATTTAGGCGTAGACGTTGGTGGTACTCAATCGGTAACATACCAAGATGAATCACCTACACCACTTAGATCTGATAGACAAGACCGAGAAATCGGTGCTGAAGTTGGTAATTTATGCCCAGTATGTCGTGAAGGTGTTGTTCAGGATGTTGGTGGATGTAACACTTGTACCAACTGTGGTGCACAATTAAAGTGTGGATTGTAAGAAAAAAGAGTATAATAAGAATAGCGATTTACTGCTATTCTTTTTTATTGTTAAGGTGAGACACTATGGATAAAGCAATTTTGGTCGGACTAGATTTAAATCAATATAATATGAACGCTTCTATCAAAGAATTGATAGGTTTAGCAAAAGCACTTAATATCGAAGTGCTTTTAACCATGACTCAAAAAGCATCAAGACCAGATGGTGCTACTTATGTTGGTAGTGGGAAAGTTCTAGAAATCAAACAAGCCGTTGATGCTTTAAATGCCGATATTGTTATTTTTGATGATGAATTATCTCCCGCTCAAATAAGAAACTTAGAAGAAATTTTAGACACCCAAATTATTGATAGATCCTTTTTAATACTTTCTATATTTTCTGAACGTGCTAAAACTAAAGGTGCAGTCTTAGAAGTATCCCTTGCTCAACAAAAGTACCTGCTTCCTAGATTAGTTGGGATGGGTAAAATATTATCTCGTCAAGGTGGCGGTTCTTATAACGCAAAGGGACCGGGAGAAACGAAACTAGAATTAGATAGAAGGACCATTGAAAATAATATAACCAAATTAGAACGTCAAATAAAAGTATTAGAAACTCAAAGAGATACCTCAAGAAAAACACGTTCTACTAGTAATATCCCATTAGTGTCTTTAGTTGGTTATACCAACGCTGGCAAGAGTGCAACACTCAATCAAATCTTAAAACTGTTCGAAATTAACAATAAAAATGTATTTGAAAAAGATATGCTATTTGCGACACTTGATACGACTGCTAGACGTATAACAAAAAAAGGATTTCCTACTTTTATTATCACCGACACGATAGGTTTTTTAACAAGACTTCCCCATGAGTTTATTAAATCATTTAAATCTACTTTAAGTGAGGTAGCAAATAGTGATTTAATTTTACATATTGTTAATGGGGTTGATACTGAAAAAGCCCTTCACATGAAAACAACCCAGGATGTATTAAAAGAATTAAACGCTGAGGCTATTAATCAAATTACTGTTTATACACATGCTGATTTATTATCTGAGAGAGCTCCAGATTATGAGTTTTGGATATCAAATAAAACAGGTTATAACATTCAAGGGTTATTAGAATCTATTTATGAAGTTTTGTTTGGTTCAATTATTTCAACAAAATTAGAAATACCTTATGATGAACAATATTTAATTAATACCCTAAATGAACAAACTAAAGTCTTAAAAACTGAATACTTAAATGAACATATCTTAGTATCTACATTAATGTATCAAAAACAATTAGATCCTTATAAGCCCTACATTGTTAAAACAGGCTATTCAAACAATGAATAAAAAACATTCCAAATTTGGAATGCTTTTTTATTCTATTTCTTGGAAAAACTCATCTATAATTTGATGAAATTCCGCTTTACTATTAATTTTTGACAACTTATTTCGAGTTAAACTTGCACCTTTTAAACCTTTTAAATAAGAGGCTGCTTGACCCCGCATTTCTAAGGTGGCTAGATGTTCTCCTTTTAAGTCAATGAGTAGGTCATAGTGTAAAATCATCGTCTCTCTAATTTCTGATAATTCAGGCCTTTTAACTGTTTTTCCAGTAGTAAGATATGTATTAATTTCATTAAATATCCACGGATTACCTAACGCTGCTCGACCAATCATTATTGCATCCACACCTGTATACTTGAACATATGTTCTGCAGAGGGACCATCCACTATATCACCGTTTCCTATGACAGGAATTTTAACAGCTTCCTTGACAGCTTTAATAATATCTAAATCAGCTTTACCATTATACATTTGACTTCTTGTTCGACCATGAATAATAATAGCGTCCGCTCCACCTTCTTCAATTTTTTTAGCAACTTCAACAGCGTTAATCGAATCAAAATCCCAACCGCTTCTTATCTTCACAGTAAGTGGTTTAGATATAACTTTTTTGATTTCTTTGACGATTTCATATATTTTATTTGGATCTTTTAATAACCCTGCACCAGCTTGAACTCGATTGGCAACCTTAGGTACAGGACATCCCATATTTAAATCAATAATGTCACAGTTTGAATAATCATTCACAAATTTAGCTGCTTTAACCATAGAGGTTATATCTGAACCAAATATTTGTTGCGCATAAGGATGTTCGTCAGGATGACTTTTTAACAGGTTGAATGTTTTTTCATTTTCATAAACCAACCCTTTGTCTGAAACCATTTCAGCATAGGATATCCCTGCCCCGTTTTTTCTAGATAAAACTCTAAAAGCGGCGTTAGAAACACCGGCCATTGGGGCTAATATTAAGTTGTTTTCAATCTTAACATTTCCGATATAAAACATATACAATTCACCACGAATGATTATAACGAATAATCTTTAAAATTACAATTTATAAGGCTATTTTATTCTAAGTATTCTTTTTTATGCTAAAATACTTTTTGAGGTGTTAATTATGAATGATCACATTTTAATAGCAACCGCTTATAATTCTTTGGTTAGAATTTATGTTGCGAAAACAAACAATTTAGTAGAAACCGCTAGAAATATTCACGAAACTTGGCCAACTGCCACCGCGGCATTAGGTAGACTTTTAACAGCTGGTGCCATGATGAGTTATATGTACGATGGCGATAATGATTTAAGTATAAAAGTTGAAGGTGATGGTCCAATTGGTCAAATGATCGTTGAATCTAATAATGTTGGTGAACTTAGAGCCATCATTAAAAATCCTGCTGTTTATTTAAAATATAATGATTCTAATAAACTTGCTGTGGGGAATGCTGTAGGCCATGGTTTATTAACCGTTAGAAGAAATCCACATCTAAAGAACTCGTTCTCTTCTTCTGTTAATTTAATTAATGGTGAAATTGCTGAAGATTTAACTTATTACTTTTATCTATCCGAACAGACAAACTCATCGGTTGGATTAGGTGTCTTAGTAAATGAAGATCAAAGTGTTAAACAAGCTGGTGGATTTATACTACAATTATTACCTGGCGCTACTGAGCAAGTGATAATCCAAATTGAAAAAGCTTTAGAGGGTATTACCTCTGTGACTGATCTTTTTGAAAGTGGGCTTAACACAAAAGGCATATTAAATAAACTCGCTAGTGGAACTGAGAAGATTTTGGATGAAAAACCTGTTAGATATTTTTGTGGATGTTCGAAAGATTATTACTTTGAAGCCTTAAAAAAATTAGATAATGCCGTCTTAGATGAAATGATTGATGAAGATGGTGGCGCAGAGATCATTTGTCAATACTGTAAAAACAAATATCATTTTTCTGTCGATGAATTACACAAAATCAAATCTTCAAGATAATTTTTTGAATAAAATCAATATAACAAATTAGATGAATCAAAAGAAAAGCCACTATATCTTTATGGATAAAGTGGCTTTTTAAATTAATATGTAAATTCTTTTAATGCTTTTTGAATCTGTTTAACTGGTAGACCTACTATTGTGAAAAAATCCCCAGTGAATTTTTCCACCAATTTTCCACCTTCACCTTGAATAGCGTAAGCGCCGGCTTTACCTTTAGGTTCTTTGGTTTGGATGTACTCATAAATGTTAAGATCGTTATAATTTTTCATGTAAACATCGGCTTTAGAATAAAATGTCTTTTCTTTATGCTTGTTTATAATAGTGACACCAGTATAAACACTATGTTTATTTCCTCTTAGCTTTTTTAACATATCAAAAGCATCCTCTTTGTTTTTCGGTTTCCCTAAAACTTCACCTTCAAAATAAACAATGGTGTCAGCAGCAATAATCGTGTCTTCTGGATTCGTTTCTAGAGCAGCATCTGCTTTTCTTTTAGATAAGACCATTACTATTTGATTTGGTTTTAATTTTTTATCAACTTTTTCATTCACTTTATTATTGACGCTTATAAACTCAACGCCTATATCAGTGAGCAGTTTTTTTCTACGTTCGGAGTTACTTGCAAGTATTAACATTAGGGCCTCCAATCATTTTAAGTATTATACCACAATAATTGATTATTATACTGATAATTTTTACTAATATGCTATAATATTTGATGTAAGGTGATAACAAACATGAGAAATTCAATTAATAAAATAATGAATCCTTATTTAGGTAAGAAAATAATTCTAAGTGTCTCCGGCGGAGTCGATTCACTTGTTTTATTTCATATTTTAAAAGAACTCCATTTTGAACTTGTTGTCGTCCACTTTAATCATCAAAAGAGAATTTCTTCCATCAAAGAAGCTCTTTACTTAGATGAATTAATGAAAAAAGAAAATATTGTTTACGAGTATTTTGTTTTAGATATCCCTCAAGAAAACTTTCAAAATGAAGCACACCTATTAAGAAAAAAACTACTAATTGAAACAGCTCAAAAATATAATACAAATGTGATTGTTACTGCTCATCACTTAAATGATCTTGCTGAATCTATTTTAATGAAATTATCGAGAGGTTCAAATTTATTAGGGTATGCAGGGATTCGAAAAGATTATTACAAATATAAAATGCATTTTGTAAAACCTTTATTAGACACAACCAAACAAGAGATTCTTAGGTATGCTATAGAACAAAATATTACCTATTTCGAAGATGAATCTAATCAAAGTGATTCTTATACTAGAAATCGATATAGACATCATATTGTGCCAAATTTGATTGAGGAAAACGCCTCTTTTTTAGATAAAATCAAACAGTATAATGTTACCTTAACGGAATCATTTGATTATATTAGAAAACAAACCATTAAATTTTTAAATGGTAAAAAAAGTTTTTTAATTCCTGATTTTAACGAGTTGGATATCGCTTTAAAGAGAGATATTATTGCCTATTTATTAGAACTTCAAAAGTTAGAACAATCATTTGAAAAAATAAATTCAATCTTAGATTTTATTGATTCAAGTGGTCCTAATGCTTCTTATGATATTGGGAATAATTACGTTTTACAAAAAACATATAATAAATTAACCCTTGAATTAGTAAAAGTTAAAAGCGAAGTTTTTCATATTTTAGATCTAAAGAGTTATAATGTTTTAAGTGACAATACTTCTATTAGTTTTACAAAGGAAATTACTGAAAATACTAATTATGAAATCAAATTGTGCTATAATATATTAATGTTACCATTGATTGCGCGTACGCGTAAGGATGGTGACACCATATATTTTCCATTTGGTCATAAGAAACTTAAAGACTTTTATATTGATAAAAAGATTCCTTTAAAACTGAGAGATTCTGATATTATTATTACAGATTCCTCTAACCAAGTATTAGCTGTTTTAGGTCGTTATTATAACCAAAATCCAGAAAATAAAGACACAATTTATATGAAATTTAATAAGGGGTAAACAACGATAAAATGAATGAATCAATAAAAGAAATTTTAGTATCACAAGAACAAATAAATGAAATTTGCGAAAAGATTGGTGCACAAATTACACATGATTATAAGAACAAACCAAGACCTATTCTTTTAGGCCTTCTTAAAGGCTGTGTTCCATTCATGAGTGATTTAATGAAACACATTGACATCCCATGTGAAATTGAATTCATGGATGTTAAATCTTATGATGGCACACATTCAAGTGGCGACATTAAAATTAGAATGGATATTAGTGTTTCCGTTAAAGAAAGACATATCATTATCTGTGAAGACATCGTTGACACAGGTAAAACACTTGATACAGTTGTTAAATTATTAAAACACAGAGGTGCTGCTTCTATTGAAGTAGTTACTTTATTAGATAAACCTGAAGGCAGAGTAATACCTTTTACGCCAAAATATATCGGAACAACGATTCCTAAAGTATTCGTTGTTGGTTATGGTCTAGATTACAATGAATTATTTAGAAACCTGCCTTACGTTGGTGTTTTAAAAGAATCTGTCTACATGAATAAGGAGTAATAAGTTATGAATCAAAACCCAAAGAAACAAAACAATCAAAACCCTAGAGGTCCATTAAGAGGATTTGGGATATACATTATATTCGCCTTAATCTTGTTTGGATCCTTCTTTTTCTTACAAAATATGTTTAGAGCAGAAGATCCTGATACATTAAGTCCTCAAACATTTGAATCAGCTATAACTAGCAATGCTTTAAATGGTTCAGAAATAACCGTCACACCTATTTCAACTGACATTAATTCCTATAGAATTAGAATCTATCAAGGTGGTAAATTAACCTATAATTTCACCATGACGATTGATAACTGGACAGCATTATCTGCAGGAATTAATTTTGAACAGCATAGTATTAAACTAACTTATGTTGAACGTTCCGGAGTTTCTTTTTGGGATATTTTATCTATCCTGTTACCAATTATTATGTTAGTAGCTTTAGGGGTATTCTTCTATCGTTCAATGAGTGGCGGTGGCGCTAACAAGCAAGCCTTTGATTTTGCGAAATCAAGAGCAAGATTATCATCCACTAAAACAGTTACATTTAAAGATGTAGCCGGTATTGAAGAAGAAAAACAAGAACTAGAAGAAATTATTGACTTTTTAAAATATCCTAAGAAATATAGAGACATCGGTGCTAGAATTCCAAAAGGCGTTTTATTAGTTGGTAAACCTGGTACTGGTAAAACATTACTAGCAAAAGCTGTTTCCGGCGAAGCAAACGTCCCATTCTTTTCGATTTCAGGTTCTGATTTTGTAGAAATGTTTGTTGGGGTCGGTGCTTCAAGAGTAAGAGATTTATTCAAAGTTGCAAAAGAAAACGCTCCATGTATTATCTTTATTGATGAAATTGACGCAGTCGGTAGACAAAGAGGTGCTGGTATGGGTGGTGGACACGATGAACGTGAACAAACACTGAACCAACTTCTTGTTGAAATGGACGGGTTCAATCCAAATGCTGGTATTATCGTTATGGCTGCAACAAACAGACCTGACGTATTAGACCCTGCTTTATTAAGACCTGGTCGTTTTGATAGACAAATTACCATTGACTTACCAGATATTGCCGGTCGAGAAGCTATTTTAAAAGTACACGCAAGAAATAAACATTTAAACCCAAATATTAACTATAGCGATGTTGCGAAACGGATCCCTGGTTTTAGTGGTGCCGATATTGAAAACTTATTAAACGAAGCTGCTTTATTAGCTGCTAGACAAAATAGAAAAATCATTGAACTAGAAGACCTTGATGAAGCAATGGACAGAGTTATGTTAGGGCCTGCTAAACGTTCAAGAAAAGTTACTGATAAAGAAAGAAAAATTATTGCTTACCATGAAGCTGGTCACGCGGTTATCGGTCTGAAGTTAGAACATTCTAACGTGGTTCAAAAGGTTACAATTGTGGCAAGAGGTCAAGCAGGTGGTTATAACTTAATGATGCCTGAGGAAGAAACTTTCTTAGAATCTAAAGAATCATTAACCGCAAGAATCACGGGTTATCTCGGCGGTCGTGTTGCTGAAGAAATCGTCTTTGGTGATGTTACTACTGGTGCTTATCAAGACTTCCAAACCGCAACCAAAATCGCCAGAGCGATGGTTACCGAATATGGGATGAGTGACTTAGGTCCTATCCAATACGAATCTAATAGCGGCAACGTATTCTTAGGTAGAGATTATCTAAAAGAAAAGAATTTCTCTGACCAAGTCGCTTTAGAAATAGATAAAGAAGTTAGAACCATCATCACGACAGCCTACGATCAAGCAAGACAACTCTTAACTGAAAATAGAGACCTACTTGATACAATTTCTGATTACTTATTAAAGGTTGAAACCTTAACTAAACAAGATATCGATGAAATTGTTGAAACAGGTGGTCTAAAACGTTATGACGATAAAAACGGAAACGGTCAAACGACTACCGATGATATCGTAACTGATGTTAAACCAGAAGAATAATGAGACTCGATAAGTATTTAAAAGTATCTAGATTAATTAAAAGACGAACTGTCGCAAAAGACGCTAGTACTGAAGGTCATATCTATGTAAATGATAAACCTCAAAAACCTTCATATGAAGTTAAAGTAGGGGATATCATTAAGATCAAATTTGGATTAAAAATAGTCACTGTAAAAGTTTTAATGACTGATAACCCAAGAAAAGATGACTTAATGTATGAATTAATTGAAGAAGTTAAAACCACAAGATAATTCCTTGTGGTTTTTTATTGAATTGATTATTACTGGGTATCTCGCTTTTTTACTTTGTATTTGATATAATGATATAGATTTTAAGGAGTGATTAAATTGGATGAACATTTAACAGAACAACAACAGGTTAGAAGAGATAAACTAAAAGAATTAGAACAATTAG
>JAQUCY010000073.1 GCA_028685975.1 Acholeplasmataceae bacterium
TCTTTAATCCTCTTATTATGGACAATTAAACCTAAAATATAAATAGGTTTAATAACCGATTCATCAGTTATCGCTTTTTTAACGATAGATAGGGCTCTTGCCACACCATGGCAATAACCTCTAGGACGCAAATCGTTTACAATCATTTATATCACCTAAAAGTATTATACACTATTAAAAAAATTAGCCAAATGATTAGGAAAATAAATATAAATCTTGTATAATACTATGAGGTGATTAATATAGATAAGAAACTATTAAATAAAATTAAATCTTTAGGTTTTAAAGAACCGACTATTGTCCAAGAAAAAACATATGGCCTTTTTAGTGATACAAAATCAGGCATCATTTTATCTCCAACAGGGACAGGTAAAACCCATGCTTATTTAATTCCAATGGTTGAAAAGATTGACGTAAAAAAAGATGAAGTACAAGCCGTAATTATCGTTCCAACCAATGAACTTGTAACCCAAGTTAGTAACATGTTAAAAGGCATGAATACTGAAGTAACACATAAAGCCTTAACAACAAGGGACGATAGAAACAGAACGATTCAATCTCTAGCATTTAAACAACCTCAAGTTATTATTTCTACCCCAGGTAGATTACTGGATATGGTGGTTAAAGAAAATGTTTTAAAAACACATACAGCTTCCTATTTAATTATTGATGAAGCAGATATGTTATTTGATTATGACTTTGTTAGCCAAATGGACCCAGTAACCTCAAAAATTAAGGGGTCAGCTTATGTCTTTAGCGCAACCATGCCTAAAAACATTGTTAGTTGGATTAATAAGTATTTTGGTAAAGCTGAATTATTAGATTTAAGTAGTTCCGTTGAATTAAAAATTGACCATGCCTTAATCATGGGTAGTAGTGATAAAGATGTAAAGCTATTTAAGTTACTAAAGCTGATTAATCCGTATTTATGTTTTATCTTTGTATCAAAAAACGAGGATATTGACCCACTTTTTGATAAAATATTATTAGAAGGGTATAACGCAGTTAAACTTACTTCTAAAATTCCAATTAGACAAAGAAAAAATATTATTGATTCGATTAAGCAACTAAGATACCAATATGTAGTTTGTAGCGACATCGCTTCAAGAGGACTAGACTTTGAAGGAATTAGCCATATTATTAACTATGACTTACCTTATAAGACTGAGTTTTATATCCATAGAAGTGGTAGAACAGGCAGAATGGGTAGAGAAGGTATTGTTTACACATTCTATGAAGACAAGTACTCAAGAAAATTAAGTTCGATTCAAAACCTTGGGATAGAGTTTGATAAATATACCATTAAAGGTAATGAACTTGTTAAACAAGAGAAAAAGATAAAAACATTAACGGAACAAGAAGTTAATGCTATCCGTAAAGTTAGAAAACCTGTTAGAGTTAAACCTAATTATAAAAAGAAAAATAAGAAGCAAGTTAAAAAAGCTCTAACGGATGTAAGAACAAAAAATATGTTATCTGAAATGAGAAAAAATAAAGGAGTGAAGAAGTAATGTTTATAGGATCTCATGTTTCCATGAAAGACCCAAACAACTTCTTAGGGAGCATCGAAGAAGCATTAAGTTATAAAGCTAATGCACTCATGATCTATACGGGTGCTCCACAAAATACAAGAAGAAAAGATACAGACTTATTAAAAATTGATGAGGCGTTAGCCTTAATGAAAGAAAATGACCTTGATACAAACCACATTGTGGTGCATGCACCTTATGTGATGAACTTAGCAAACCCCAATTTAGAAAAGCGTGAATTTGCGATAGAGTTTTTAACGAGCGAAATTGAACGAAGCCATAGAATGCATGCCACTCAAATTGTTTTACATCCTGGTAGTGCAGTTGGTTCAACAGTAGAGCAAGGGATTAGTTGGATTGCAGAAGGCTTAAATAAGGTTATCGAGAATACCAAAGATAAACCAGTTAGAATCGCTTTAGAAACGATGGCTGGTAAAGGCAATGAAATTGGACGTACATTTGAAGAATTAAAACAAATTATTGATTTAATTCATGACCAATCCAGAGTTAGTGTTTGTTTTGATACGTGTCATACCCATGATAGTGGTTATGATGTAAAACACAATTTCCAAAGTGTAATAGATGAATTTGACCGTGTAATCGGTAAAAAATATATTAGTGTTTTTCATATTAATGACTCTAAAAACATTAGGGGTGCAAGAAAAGATAGACACGAAAACATAGGGTTTGGAGAAATCGGCTTTGATGCTTTAATGGAAGTTGTTTATCACCCTGATTTTACTGAAATACCAAAGATATTAGAAACACCATATATTGAAGAGAATGCCCCATATAAAGAAGAACTAGAAATGATTCGTAGTAATCAATTTAATCCTAACTTAAAAGATGCATTCTTGAAATAAACATCGCTTTAATCAAGGAGTGTAAGGAAATGAAAGAGTATGTAATTGTAACAGACTCAGCTTGTGATTTACCTGTTGAGTACGCAAAAAAGAAGAACCTTGAAGTTGTTAGTTTGAAGTTTAATTTAAATGGTAAAGAATATATAAATGATTTAGGTTTTACTTCACTCAGTGCGGCTGATTTTTACCAACATTTGAGAAATGGTGAAGCTTCCAAGACAACTCAAGTAAACGTTGATCAATTTATAACTGTTTATAAAAAGATCTTAGATGCTGGAAAAGATGTATTGATGATCACACTATCTAGTGGATTATCCGGTACCAACAATAGTGCAAGACTCGCAAGAGAAATTGTTCTAAATGATTACCCAGGTAGTAATATTTCCTTAGTTGACTCATTAGGTGGTTCATTAGGTGAAGGTTTAATCGTGATGGAAGCCGTTAAAATGCATGAAGCCGGTAAAACTATTTTCGAAAATGAAACCCACTTAAATCAATTTAAGATGCATGTTGTGCATGTCTTTACCCTTGAAGATTTAACCCATTTAGCCTTAGGTGGAAGAATTGGGAAGTTTTCTTATTGGTTAGGGACAGCTTTAAAAATTAAACCAATTATTACCGCTGATGATAAAGGACTTTTACAACCTAAAAATAAAGTATTAGGGAGAAAAAAGAGTATCAATATGTTGGTAGACCATGTGGTAAAAACCTATACAGGTATCTATAATCCAGATATATTAATTTCTCATGCGGATTGTTTCGAAGAAGCCGAAAAAGTAGCGTTTATGATTGAAGAAAAACTTCATGTAAAACCAAAACTTCATGTGATGGGGACTGTTATCGGTTCTCATGGTGGTCCTGGTACAATCGCAATATTTTATACAGCAGACAAACGATAATAATCGAAAATAAAACATAAATCTTGTAATTAAGTCTTTGTCTTGTATAATGTAAGTTATATTCAGCTCATGAAGGGAGATTTTTATGGCTTACACAATAATAATAAATTCAAGTTCAGATTTGCCACAAGAAATAGTTAATCAATTTCAGTTAAGGGTTGCACCTTTAAAGTTTGTAATCAATAACGTAATATTTCCAAATTACCTAGATTATCGTAATCTACCTGTGAAAGACTTTTATCAACGTTTAAGAAATGGTGAAATGGCAACAACCTCTCAACTCAACACTGTGGAATATGAAGAACTTATTCAAGAAGAGTTTGATAAAGGCAAAGATGTTTTAATTTTATCTTTTTCAAGTGCGTTATCCGGATCATATAATTCCGCAAGACTTGCTGTTGAGGCAATGAGTGATAAAAAACAAAAGGTTTTATTAGTTGATACTAAAGCTGCTTCACTTGGAGAAGGATTACTTATCTATTTAGCTGCGTTAAAACAAAAAGAAGGTAAATCTATTGATGAAGTTTATCAGTATGTCGAAGACACTAAACTACATATTGCTCACTGGTTTACTGTTGATGATTTAATGTTTCTTAAACGAGGCGGTAGAGTCTCTGGAGCAAGTGCTATAATGGGGTCAATCTTATCGATTAAACCTGTTTTACATGTTGATAATGAAGGTAGATTAATCCCTAGACTTAAAGTCATGGGACGCAAAAAAGCAATTCAAAGTTTAGTTGATAAAGTTAAAGAAACTGTAGATACATCGATTTCTAATGTGGTGTTTATCTCACATGCTGATGATGAAGAGGCTGCTTTAATGGCTAAAGGAAAGATAGAAGCCCTTGATTTAGGTTTAGAAGTAAAAATAGTGCATTATATTGGCCCAGTAATTGGTGCCCATTCCGGCCCAGGGACGATCGCTGTATTCTTTACAGCAACACATAGATAACAAACAAAAATCGACCGTTTGGTCGATTTTTTTACGTTTTAATTTATTTAACCTTCGTATACAGAAATACCGTTAATATATGTTTTTAAGAGGTTTAGTTTTGAATCAAGAAGTACCAAATCAGCATATTTTCCAACTTCAATACTGCCTAATTTATCATCTACCTTTAATTGCCTTGCCGCATTTAAGCTGGTCATATGGGCCGCTTTTACATAACTAACACCCAAATCAGTAATGGCATTTCGATAAGCGTCAATCATTTTTAAAATAGATCCTGCTAAAGCGCCGTTTTCAAGTCTTGCTTCATTGTTTTTAATATAGACAGTTTGTCCCCCTAATTCACTGATCCCTTCAGGCATCCCTTTGTTGCGCATTGAATCTGTAACTAGAATAATATTTTTATAAGTTTTGTTTTTAAGGAGTATTTTAGCAGCAGGAACACTTACGTGAATTTTATCAAAAATAAGTTCGCTAGATAACCTATTATGTAATAAACCGGCACCGACGACTCCAATATCACGATGGTGTAGTCCACTCATCGCGTTAAATGTATGGGTTAAACTGGTTAATCCCATCGTCATAGCATGAGAGATTACTTTATAATCTGCGTTTGTATGGGCAGCTGAGCTAACAATGCCTAATTGTTTAAGATAACCAATTGCCTTCATGTTTTCTTCAAACTCTGGTGCGATAGATACTTTTTTAATTAAGTGACCTGATAGTTCATTCCACCTATCAAATTCCCTTATATGAAAAGCCCTAATATGATGAGTCGGTTGTGCTCCGGAAAACTTTTTATTTAAATAAGGTCCTTCTAAATGAATTCCTAATACTCTTGCAGCATTAGAATCTTGATTGTCATAGTATTCTTTAATCCCTTTTAAAGAATTTGAAATCAATTCATCAGATTGTGTCATCGTGGTTGGTAAGTAAGCAGTTGTACCTTCTTTAACTAATGATAAAGCCATCTGGTGATTCGCTTCAACCGTGCTATCCATTGCGTCAAATGAAGCACTACCATGAATATGAACATCAATAAATCCTGGTGTTACTATCGGATGACCAGGTTTATAGCCCCCATGTTCTAAAATTCTTGTTATTGTTCCATCAACTACGAAAAGATCTCCAAAAATGACCTTTTTTTCTAAGACAAGATTGACATTTTCTAAAAGTTTCATATTTCCTCCAGTTTTTAAAAATCAAAAAGATTTTTAATGTATAATGTTAATAGGTTCACAGTACCATTATAAGAATTTAAGAGTGAAAATACAAATTATAAAATGAAAAAAG
>JAQUCY010000074.1 GCA_028685975.1 Acholeplasmataceae bacterium
ATATTAGACTAAAAGATATTTTATTATGCCTAAAATCAGGCATTTTTTTAATTTTATCCACAAGAGAAAGAAAAAAGGACCGTAAAGTCCTTTGAAGAAAACTAATTCTTCATTTCTTTACAGTCCCTTCTTATTTTAAGATAATTTTGGAACTAAATCAAACAAAGGTTTCAACGCATCTGGATTTGGCTCTTTAAATGCCTCGCTAAAGGCGTAATGAATAATGTTTTCATGGTTTACCCCAATAGCTACCCCTTTTAAACCCTTTCTTGCACATTCAACAGCATAAGCGCCCATTCTACCTGCTAAGATACGATCTTGTGGAACTGGTGAACCACCTCTTTGAACATAGCCTAATACAGTAGCTCTACAAGCAAATCCACTTTTTTCAGTAATTTCTTGAGCCAATTCATATACGTTTAAAATGTTTTCTGTGATTACAATGATGGCATTTCTTCTGCCTTCTTTTTTATGTTTTTTCAATGCTTCAATCATTTGATTCTTATCCATTGGGTTTTCAGGTGTAATGATAAATTCAGCACCACTTGAAAGACCAGCATATAAAGCTAAATCTCCTCGTTTTCTTCCCATTGTTTCAACAATACTACTTCTTTGATGAGACGATGATGTATCACGAAGTTTATCAATATCATCAACAATCGTCTTTAATGCGGTTTGAAAACCGATAGTATAATCTGTTCCATTCACGTCATTGTCAATAGAAGCAGGAATTCCAATGGTTGGAAAACCCATTTTATTAAGTTCATCAGCACCTCTAAAGGTCCCATCTCCTCCAATAACAATCAAACAGTCAATTTTATGTTTGTGGAGGTTTTCTATCGCTATTTCTCTAACATCTTTTTCAACAAAAGATTTCATTCTAGAAGTTCCTAAAATGGTTCCACCTTTGGATAGAATTTCTGATACACTTTTTCTTTCCATCTTTTGAAAATCTCCGGTTACTAACCCTTTATAACCATCCATAATGGCATAAGGTTCATCTCCATAAAAGATACATGTTCTTACGACTGCTCTAATCGCAGCGTTCATACCTGGAGCATCTCCACCAGATGTTAATATTGCAATTCTCATGGTATCACCTCAAACTACTAAATATTATAACATAAATTGTTATGTGATAGTACGTTTAGCGGCGATATTTTAATATTTTAGTTGTCTTTTTTGCACTTTCATTGAAAACAAGTAAATTTTCAAATTCTGTAACACGTTTTCATTTCAAAAAAGGTTTTATTTGTGGTAATATGGTAAAGAAGTTCATAGTAAAGGAGCATATAATATGAAAAAATTAATTGGTGCTGCAATATTAGGTCAATCAGGTGGACCTACAAGCGTCATAAATGCTAGTGCAGCTGGCGTTTTCCTTGAAGCCCTTAAACAAGAAAATATCACAGCAGTTTACGGTGCTAAACATGGGATTAAAGGAATTTTAAATGAAGAGTTCTTTGATATCTCTAAAGAAGATTTAGAGGAACTAGAACTATTAAAAAATACCCCATCAAGTATGATTGGGTCTGTTCGTTACAAACTTAAAAAATTAGAAGAAGATCCAAGTGATTATGAAAGACTATTAGAAGTATTTAAGAAATATAACATTCGCTACTTCTTCTACAACGGTGGTAATGACTCAATGGATACCGCTAATAAAGTATCTAAGTTCTTTAAAGATCATGACTACGAATGTAGAGTAATGGGTGTTCCAAAGACCATTGATAATGATTTATTTGGAACCGATCACTGCCCGGGTTATGGGAGTGCTGCAAAATATGTAGCAACTACTTTAATGGAACTATACCATGATGCAACTGTTTATGATACACCAATGGTTACAGTGATTGAAGTAATGGGGAGAAATGCTGGTTGGTTAACTGCAGCAGCTCAACTCGCAATCGAAAAAGGTCAAGGCCCAGATTTAATCTATTTACCAGAAATAGCATTTGATTATGATGAATTTTTTAATGATGTTGAAAAGATTTTAAAACAAAAAGGTAAAGCAATCGTCGTTGTTTCAGAAGGAATTAAAGATAAAGATGGTCTTTATGTTCCAGAAAAATTCACTAATTTAACAACTGACTCGTTTGGTCATGCCCAATTAGGTGGTACAGCCGAAATTTTAGCTTCAGAAATTCAAAATCGATTCAATGTTAAAGTTAGAGGCATTGAATTCTCATTACTACAACGTTGTGCTGCTCACTTAGCAAGTAATGTTGATGTGACAGAAGCTTATCAAGCTGGTGTTGAAGCTGTTAAAGCTGCTGTCAATGGGACAACTGACCACATGATTGGCTTTAAGAGAATTTCTAATAATCCCTATAAAATGGAATATATCTTAGTCCCACTTGATGTTGCAGCAAACACAGAGAAGAAAGTCCCTCTAGAATGGATTAAACCACATGGTCAAGGAATGACAAATGACTTTGTTGACTATGCGCTACCATTAATCCAAGGTGATGATAAAGCACCATTGGTTGATGGTCTTCCAAGATTTGCGAATCTTAAAAAGGTACTAGTAAACAAAAAATAATAGGCTGATTTAGCCTATTTTCTTTAGAAAGAGGATAACAATGGAAATTTGGTTAGCAATCTTACTGTTGGTTGTAGGATTTGTATTACTTGTAAAAGGCGCAGACTTCTTTGTTGATGGCGCATCTAATATCGCTAGATATTTAAAAATAAGCACTTTAATTATTGGGTTAACTGTAGTGGCTTTTGGAACCAGTTTACCTGAGGCAGCAGTTAGTATTTCTAGTGCAGTTCAAGGCATTGATGATGTTTCATTCGGAAATATTATTGGATCAAATATATTTAATTTACTTTTAACATTAGGTCTATCTGCATTAATACTGCCTGTGGTTGTAAATGAGGATATTGTCAAAAGGGATTTACCTATCAGTATATTAGCTGCTTTAATTTTAATTCCTATGTATTATATTTTACATGAATATGGTTATAACGCTCTTGTCAGAGTTGAAGGATTAATTTTGCTTCTCTTATTTTCAGGATTTATGTTTTTAATGGTTAAATCTGCTAATAAAACAAGGAATGAAGTAATTAATGGTTCTTCTATCATTAAAGATTCAGGGAAACCGAAACCTAACCAAATTGAAGCACCTACAATGAGTAAAGCTAAATCAATTGTAATGGTATTGGTGGGAATAGCAGGTATAGTTGCTGGGGGAATCATGGTAACCAACGGAGCCAAAGAAATAGCTTTATTCTTTGGTATGAGTGAATGGTTGGTTGGTTTAACAATTGTCTCAATCGGTACATCACTTCCTGAACTTGTAACATCTGTTATGGCAGCTATTAAGAAAGAAAACGATATTGCTATTGGAAACGTTGTTGGTTCAAATATTTTCAACATCCTATTAATTTTAGGTTTTAGTTCATTAATAGCGCCGGTTAAAATAAACCCTACTGCTGTTTTTGATTTAGTCTTCTTAGTAGTCACATCGATAATTGTTTTAATTTTTGCCTTAAGAGAACGAAAATTAGGACGTCTCGAAGGTGGTCTATTAACCTTGATGTATATTGGTTATTTAGCCTATATTATCATTAGAGATATTCCTGCATAATAGTAGTAAAGCCCCGCAAATGCGAGGCTTTTTTATTTGGTTTATTCATTAATAACTTCTAGATCTGCTAAAATCCATTTACCACCTTGGTAATTCTGTGCTTCTAAAGTAAAAATATAAACATTGTTCGATTCTAATTTTGATTTAACCTTGTTAAATAATTCCGGAAATATTGTTACATTAATTATCGTTAAATAATCGGTGATATCAATAAACGCCATTGGATCACCTTTTTTGGTTGTAATCTCTCTAATTTGTTTCAACAATCCTAATGTTTTTACTTGTCTTACCTTGAAGGTTAATTTAGATAAAGGTGTTAACTTACGTTTTTCTATCAAATCCTCGTGTGGTAAAACCGGCGCGTAAGATAAATTAAAGCCTAGTGCTTCTTTTTCTTTTTCAATCAGTTGATCTAAAGGATACTCTTTAATGTTTGTATCTTTTATATCAAAAACAACCGTTTGGTAAATTTGAACCGAACTGTCTTGTTCATCAAATAACGTTCGTTTTGTTAACCCAAAGGAATCTAAAGCACCACTGAAAATCAAACCTTCTAAGACTCTTGGGGTCAAAATACCTTTTAATCTTTCTTTGAAATCGGAGTATGTTTTATATGATCCATTAACGCCACGTTCATCAATGATTTTTCCTGCAACTACTTGACCAATGCTTTTTATTCCCGTTAATGGGTAAACCAAGGCTGAATCTTTAATTTCATATTCATTTGTAGAATAATTGATATCTGGTGGTAGTACTTGAACCCCTTTATTATTAAGTTGTTTGATATATTCAAAAGTACTCGAATCCGAGGTCGTTGATTTACTCATTAATACACTCATAAAGATTGGATAAAAATTCGCTTTTAAGTAAGCCATTTGATAAGCAACAATACTATAAGCAACCGAATGTGATTTATTAAATCCATAATCAGCAAATTTCAATATATAATCATAAATAGTTATCGCTAGTTCTTTGGTTTTCCCATTTTCAACACTTCTAGTAATAAAGCGTTCTTTTTCACGTTCTAAAATATCTTTATCCTTCTTTGAAACCCCTACTCTTAATAAATCTGCTTCATTTAAAGAATATCCAGCAAATGTTTGGGCAATCATCATGATTTGTTCCTGGTAGATGATGATTCCATAGGTGTCTTTTAATAACTGTTCTAATAAAGGATCAATATATTTAAACTTGGCCCCATTTCTTCTTTCAATATAAGTATCAATGTTTTGCATTGGACCTGGTCTATATAAAGCTAATAATGCGACAATATCATTAAAGTGAGTCGGTTTTAATTTCCTTAAAACACTACGCATCCCTTGTGATTCTAACTGAAATATCCCAGCCGTATCACCGCTACTCAAAAGTTCATAGGTCTTTACATCTTCATAATCAATTAAGTCTAAATCAAGCTTAATTCCTTTATGTTTTTCAATTAACTCTAACATTCTATTAATCATGTTTAAGTTTCTAATACCTAAAAAGTCTATCTTTAAAATACCCATGTCATCTAGGTCTTCATGTTCATATTGAGATTGATAAATCATTGGCCCTTGTTGAAGGGGAATACAGTACCTTAAATCCTCTTTTGCCAGAATGATACCTGCAGCATGCGTCCCTGTTTGTCTAGGTAAGCCTTCAAATCGATTCGATAATGTTAAGATTTCATTTAATTTACCATCGAGTTGATAAGGTGAGGAAGTAATTCTTTTAACGATGTGATTCGTATCGCTTGGTGTATAACCTTTAATTCTTGCGATATCTCTAATTGAACTTTTTGAAGCAAACTTAGAAAATGTATTAATAGATAAGACATGGTTAGAACCGTATTTATCTTTAACATACTGAATAACTTCATCTCTTCTATAGATCGGAAGAGCGTCGT
>JAQUCY010000075.1 GCA_028685975.1 Acholeplasmataceae bacterium
CATTGTTTTGTTACATCCTCTTCAATTATAATAGTAGCACAATCAAAATAAAAAGATAGACATAAAATAGATATTATTTATATAATTTACAATTAATAAAATAGTTCATAACTATCATAAAAATAAAGTTTCATTTCTTAATTTTTAGTCAATTGTCTTTTAGACTTGTTTGATAATCAATTTTTAACTTTAATATGGTAAAATGGGTTTGTGGTGATAATATGAAAATAGCTTTTATTTACAACCCTGAAAGTGGTTCTGGGAAAATCACATTACTGTTAGATTGGATAAAAAATCAATTTCTCTCATATAACCATGACCTTACCTTGGTTGCGACAAAAAAACCGAAAGACGCTCAAATATATGCTGCTGAACACAAAGAGTTTGATATGTTGTTGGTGGCCGGAGGCGATGGGACTTTAAATGAGGTCGTAACGGGGATTATGGGTAATGAACAGAGACCGATAATTGGATATATTCCAACAGGGACAGTTAACGATGTAGGACATATGTTAGGGATCCCTACGAACATTAAAAAAGCAGTTAAGATGATGTTAGATAAACCTAAAATTAGAGAAGTCGATGTCACTAAAATAAATTCACATTATTTTGTTTATGCAGCCGCAACAGGTAAGTTTGCCAAAGCAAGTTATGATGTGGCCAGAAAAGATAAGAAACGGTTTGGTTTATGGGCTTATTATAAAAGAGGTTCTAAAGAAATATTTAAAGATTATAAGATTCCTGTGAAAGCAACTTTTGATGATGGTGTTTTTGAAGGTGAATGTGCATTAATTCTATTTCTAAATGGTCCAAGGGTAGGCGGTTTTAAATTATTTAGTATGAAGTCTAAATTAGATGATGGTTTAATAGAAGCGCGTTTCTTTAAAAGAGAACCAGGGGTTTTGTTTAGATTATTGGGATTCTTTTTTTCAGGGGGCTTATATTCAACACGAAAAAACAAAACCATTCGCAGTTCTAAATACACTTTAGAGATCCCTAAAGACGTGGAATGGAACACAGATGGTGAATTATCATGTAAGGGATCTGTTAACCTTGAGGTTGTTCCTAAAGCGATTAAAATTCTCACCCATCCTACCAAACATAAACATTATTTTTCTAAACTTTAAAAATGCTTGAACCAAATTGAAATATACTCTAAAATATGTTACTATTTAGGCGTTGCCGAAATAGCTCAAACGGTAGAGCATCTGAATCGTAATCAGAGGGTTGCGGGTTCAAGTCCTGTTTTCGGCACCATTTACTTATATCGGAGGGAGAAAAGAATGTCATATAATATTAGTTTAAGATTAGATCCAAACTTTACGCCAATGATTAAGGTGTACCAAGAGTATTTAAAAAGAGCAGATTTTAACCAATTAATGACGATTGGATTAGAGTCTCATAATCAAGTTAGTTATCACGAACTACCACTAATTTCTGAGTATAAAAAAGAAGATTTAAGATTTATTGAAAGATATATTAAAACTTTATTATGGGTTAAGGGTGGTCACACTATTTATTTAGATGCACCAAAAGTAGTTGGTAATTATATCAAGCAAGCTTTTAGTTTAGAAGGTGAAAGAGGGTTTGATGTTGACTTCATGGAAACTGTTTATAAAAGAACGTTTCAAGTAATCTTAACTCAAAAACACGCTTTTCCAAGTGAAAAATCTACGCCAGAATCTATTGGAAGAAATTTAGATGGGTGTCGAATCGGGTTTGACGCTGGTGGATCGGATAGAAAAGTATCAGCGGTTCAAGACGGTGAAGTAGTTTACAGCGAAGAAGTGGTTTGGTTTCCTAAACTTCAATCTGATCCAAGTTATCATTTGGAAGAAATTAAAGCAGCATTTAAAACCGCCGCATCTCATCTACCTCGAGTAGACGCAATTGGGATTAGTTCAGCGGGTGTTTATATCGACAATCAAACCAGGGTAGCATCATTATTTATAAAAGTACCAAAGACAGCTTATCATCGTGTTGAAAACATTTATCATGAAGCGGTTCAATCAATCGGAGATGTTCCATTTGTGGTAGCCAATGATGGTGATGTGACAGCTTTAGCTGGTGCAATGGGAATGAATAAGAATGGGATTCTTGGTATTGCAATGGGGACAAGTGAAGCAGTTGGTTATGTGAATCAAGATGGTCATATAACGGGTTGGTTAAATGAATTGGCATTTGCACCAATTGACTTTAATAAAGAATCAATGGTTGATGAATGGTCAAAAGATTATGGTTGTGGAGTTAAGTATTTATCTCAAGATTCTGTGATAAAACTTGCCAAAGCCGCAAAACTTCCAATTGATGAAAAGTTATCTCTAGCAGACCAACTTAAACAAGCTCAAACCTGGGTTAATGAAGGCAATGAAGATGCTTTGGAAATATTTAGAACGATAGGTGTCTATCTAGGTTACGCAATCCTTTATTACCATTTATTTTACGACATTAATTCAGTTATGATCTTAGGTAGAGTAACTTCTGGTTTAGGTGGAGATTTAATTTTAGAAAACGCAAGAAAAATTGTAGAATTAGAAAATCCAGTATTCGCCGAATCTTTAGAAATAAATTTACCGAATGAACAAACAAGACGCGTTGGGCAATCGATTGCTGCAGCAAGTCTTCCAGTAATTAAATAAATTAAAAAACCATTAAGATTAAATTCTTAGTGGTTTTTTTAATTAGAAAAAGAAAAGCAGGCGATTGCCTGCTTAAATTATGATTTTTTAATGTTATTAATAATAATATAGATAATGGCTGCTGGCCAAAATACAATTAATAAAACGATGAAGATTCCCCAACTAAAATTATGGCTCTTAGTTTCATTTCCGTCTGAAGAAGAGGGAAAAGTGAAATTATAATTGGGTTTAGATTCTTTTTTAAATGATGGGTTCGTGGTACCACAGTACTTACAATTGCTTTCATGTTGACCCATTTGATAGCCACAATTAGAACATTGCGTCATTTATTTAAGCCCCTTAAATTTATTGTTTTCATCATAGAGCTCTTTAGAGTCTTTGATAGGAATCGTTTTACCTTCATATTTTTTGTCTGATTCTAACATCTTATCATTGTTAATAACGATACCACCTAAAATTAATAGTGTAATAATCATTGATACGATTAATGTAATAATACTCCAGATCATTGGATTGTTACTGGAATTTAAGAAGTATCTGATTAAAAGTGGTATTAATTGGTAAATGCTTACTGTGGTCATAGTTATCACTACAACCGCATTGGCTTTTTTAGAGATAATACTGTATATAAACGCTACAATCAATAGAATGACAGCGACCGATTTACTAATGATATAAATAGTTAAAAAACTATTATCATCATGAAAAGTATTATCCATGAAAAATGGTAATATAACAACTAACGCTAAAAGGAGTAGAAAACTGATTGATCCTAAGATATTCTTTTTCATTCTTTTGTCTCCTTCTTATAAAGTGATTCTCCGCATTCGCTACAGAAGTGATAGCCTTCTGGCACTTTATGTCCATTTGAACATTCGTTGACAATCTTTATTCCACATTCAGGGCAAAATTTCGTGCCTTTAGGAATGTGTGAATCACAGTTTGGACATTCAAATGTTTTCGTTTCATTGGTAGAAGCTTGAGGTATTATTGAACCCATTGAACCAGTGGTTTGATTTGCCATACCCATGCCTAATCCAACCCCCATCATTTGACCTGCTGAGCCTTCATTAGAAGCACCTTTTTCTAAGACATCATAACCTCTAGAAGTTCTATAACGATTATCACCTAATTGTTCAAACTCAGCACGACGAATTAAGATATCGTTTAAAGCCTCTAAATCGCTGTCGGGAACGTTGATAGATTCAATTGATAGGTTGACTAAGTCAAATCCAAATTTGACAAAGTCTTCAGTTAATGATACCTCTAATGTTTTTTGAATTTCATCGATTCTTGGGTTAATTTCATAGAATGAGACTTTGTTGTCTAGCATGAAACTAGAAATAATTTTCTTTAGTCTTTGATTCATGATCCCTCTGAAGTAGCGTTTGATAATTTCAAAAGAAATAAAGTTACCCTGAATTAAACTACCTACCAAGGTTTCGAAAAAGAATTGGTAGTTAGATAATCTAACACCTAATTGACCTCTAGATCGGATGTTTAGTTGAATTTGATAGACTGGGTCAAGGATTTTTATAGGGTCAGTGGTTCCCCACAAAAGATCAAGTTTTAAACGTTTGTTGATGAAATAAACTTCCATCTTGTAAGGACTTTTACCAGAGTGGACTGTTTTAACCATTCCAGAAATAAATGGTAGAAGTTCAGTGTCTAATTTATAAGTTCCTTCTTCGCAAATTTTTTCAATGTGTCCATTGTGGACAAGAATTGCGACTTGACTAGTTGTCACTATAAGTTTAGAATTGACGTTAAATTCTGTTCCTATAAACTTGTATAATAACCAATCACTCGACGAACCTTCAAAACTAACGACATCATATAATGCCATAATTTTCACACTCCTTTACGTGATTTTAGTTTAACATAAAAGAGTTATTATTTCAATAAACAATCAAGAAAAACCATCATTGTTTACGAAATAATGACAGTTAAATATGGTATAATACGAATAGGTGATATTATGGATGAAATAAACAAATTACAAAAATTAATCAACCAATCAAATAATATAGTCTTTTTTGGTGGTGCTGGTGTATCTACTGAATCTGGAATACCTGATTTTAGAAGTGCAAAAGGAATATTCAATGAAAAATACCCTTATTCGGCAGAAACGATAGTTTCACATAAATTCTTTTTTGAAAAACCATTAGAATTCTATCAATTTTACAAAGAAAAAATGATATATTTGGACGCACAACCAAATGAATGTCATAAAAAGCTTTATCAACTTGAAGAGGTAGGTAAACTTACAGCCATAATAACTCAAAACATAGATGGACTTCACCAAATGGCAGGGTCAATAAATGTATTAGAGTTACATGGAACTATCCATAAAAACCATTGTTTAGTTTGTGGTAGATTTTACGGATTAGAACGTATTTTAGAAAGTGATATCCCTCATTGTGATTGTGGCGGTATGGTTAAACCAGATGTGGTATTATACGAAGAAGCTTTAGATAATGACATCTTAATAAGAAGCGTTGAGGCGATTCAAAATGCCGATTTGTTAATTGTTGGGGGGACCTCTTTGATGGTGTATCCAGCTTCAAGTTTAATTTATTATTATCCAAAAGAAAAACCACTAGTATTAATTAATAAAGACCTAACAGGTAAAGAAAATCTTGCGGATTTAGTCATACAAACACCGATTGGTGAAGTGTTCAGTAAGATTAAAGTAGATTAACTAATTCTTAACTTAAAAGAAAATAATTATTTGATATAATAAAAACAAGAGGTGAAGATATGGCAAATAATACAAGACTAGATTTAAGAAGTATCAATAT
>JAQUCY010000076.1 GCA_028685975.1 Acholeplasmataceae bacterium
ATCTGTTTTAGTCTTGATATCACTTAGGGCTTGCAAAAATTCAGCGTATGTCTTTGGAATTTCTTCAACACCTGCTGCAGCTAAAATTTCTTTATTATACATAATGCCAACAGGAATTTTTTCAAGTGTGATAGTATAATATTTACCATCCGATGCCATGTTTTGTGCTAATTCTTCAGGGATATATAAATCTTTCCATGCTACATTACCTTCAACGTATTTATTAGGTTTGTCTAAATAATCATTAAGTGCAACATAGTAATCTTTCCCTAAATCCATATTAACGACTGTTCCATTTTGATAAGTGATATCTGGGGCAGTTTTATTGTTTAATTGTGGCACGAGAATCGCTCTATCACCATTAGAAGATGTTTTATTAATTTCAATTTTGTATCCTGGATTTAACGCTTCCCACTCTCTAGCTAACGTTTCTAGTGTATTATATGGAAATGGATTGGCTTCTGATGGAGTCATAATTGGCGTCGTATTAAAATTACCAATGTCTCCCCCAGCATCAACAACAATGGTTTTAATTTCGCCATCATAACCATTGTTATTGTCACAATTAGCTAGTAAACCTCCAAATACGATTAGAGATATTAAAATAAAGATTTTTTTCATATAAACTTTCCTTTCTTATACATCTAACTTTAACATCGTCAATTTGTCATGATGTATAACTTTATTATTGTAATTCAACCGAAATGTACCGTCTGACTTAAGAACTAGTGAATCTTTCGATAATTGTGCATATACTTTGCTTCCCTGATAAATAAAATGAATTTCAACCTCTCCCCAATATTCAAAATATTTTGGGTTAACTTCTAGATAATCGATATTTGGTTTAAACCCAAATAAACCTCTAAAAATACTATACCAACCACCAGCTATACATGCTGCATGTAATCCTAATTTTGCTTCATTATGACTATCAATAATATCTATTGCAACACTCTTGTACCAATAATCATGAAATTTATCATATTCTTGATGATCAATAGCTGCAATTGCATGAACTGGATAAGTTAATGAAGACGATGCTTCGCACATTTTTTCATAGTAATCCCAATTTTTTTCATAAGATGACTTTAGTATTGGAATATCTATATACGTAAAAAGCATGATGACATCAGGTTGTTTAATTATTTGAGACTCATGGTATAGGCCAGATTGTTTCATTTGAAAATTTTTAGCAGCACCATTGCCAGTTACTTCAAGCGTTGGCTTTAAATCAAAATAACCATCAAATTGAGGAATATAACCATCTTCAGTGACTACTTTTCTAATTTTTGAAGCGATCTGATTCATCTGCTTGATTAATATTTCATCCACCACAAGTCTTGTTTTTACTGATTCATTACTATTTAGCCATTTAATTGTTTCTTCAAAAATATAAGAAACGATAAAATTCGTATAGCTATTATTATTGACATAAGGGTGATGTTCATCAGTACCAGTAACTTGGTTGAGATAATATTCATCAGTTTTTTTGTCATATGTGACTCGACTTATAAAGTACTTAGCGATTTCAACTAACATTTCGATACCATATTCTATCATAAAGCGTGTATCTTTTGTAACCCGATAATACATTAAAATTGCATAAGCAATATCTGAATTAATATGGATTTGCATAAATGGATGTCTTGCGTAAGCCCAAACTTTCTCATCACCTTTTACTGATGAGCAGAAAGCAAATTTTGCCCCCTTTAAGCCTTCCAATTGTGCATTTTTTTTAGATTCTTCTAGTCTATTATATCGATACATTAATGTATTTTTCGCTGCATTAGGATTCGTCATAAGATAGACCGGAAATTGAAATATTTCAGCATCCCACCAAACAAATTGATTATACTTTTCGCCAGTCAAGTTCTTCGCACTAAGACTATGTACTTGATCATATCTATCTATGCCAATTAATGTTTGATAATTAGCGTACTTTAATAAAGCATCATCACTTTTATGACTTAGATTAATGTTAATCATGTCAAATGATGTTTTATACGCCATCAAATGGTCTTGATAATGTTTTTCAAATGATGTTTTTTTCATTTCTATCATATCTTTGTTATTAACTTCAACCAATGATTCATTTTCTTCTAAATCTGGTGTAATATGTACTGATACATATTTGAAAACTTCAATTATTTTTTCTTTCGTTGATGTTTGCGATTCATAGTAACATCCATCGTTAATTTCATAACTTTTATCTGCTTTAAAACTGTAAACTGTATGAAGTGAAACAGCACTTTGATGGTTATATTTTTCACCCATACTAAATAGATATTGATTTTGATTTGGCTCACCAATCAATTTAGATTTTTTCTGCCCATTTGTCTTGATCCAAGTATCTATTCCTGATTCTACGGTTATAGGTAAATCATGATTCATTTTTTCAACTTTAGCAGTAATAAAGTAATGATGATTATTTGAGAAAGATGCAAATCGTTTGAAGTTGAACTTAGTTTTGTTACCACGTTCATCTTGCCATATAACTTCCCGTATTAATGATCCATCATTGGTATCAATATATCTTACCCAGGTAAGTATTTGGCCTTCCCACGGGTAGAAGTATGAATCACCTATTTTAAATCTTAAAAATAAAATATCTGCAAAATTGATACATGAATCTTGAAATTCAAATTGTTTCGCTTCAAGCTCATTGATATAGTATTTTCGCATGTATATATTATCTACATAGATTGATGGGATTTCAACAATCTCATCGAATAAACCTCTGATAAATCCACCTTGAACGTTTAAAGACCCAAATTCCTCAAACGAACCCCTTATCCCGAAATACCCATTACCTGTTGTAAAAAGTGCTGCATTATGTGCTTCATCTTTGATATCATATTTAGATTCTACTAGACAATTATTTTTCTCATTATATTCCAACAATTTTTAACCCTCCAAAGTGTGTATTAAACTAGCTGTATATATTCTCACTAAAAAATCGCTTGGGTGATTGATATTATTGGCCAATATATCTACCCCTTTTTTTGTTTTATACATAGTTTCAGTAATACTGCCCATATCTAGTAACGCAACACCATATTGTTTTTTTAAGTTTTCTAGTTCTGTTAAATATGATTCTTGATTTTGATTTTGAAGCGATAATGGATTTGCATAAATAGTATGCATTAAAATGATATTCGCATCCGAATTTCTTGCTTTTATTGACTTAATCATAAATTCAATATTGTCATGATATGTATTAGCTTTAACACCTAAAGAACCATCATTCATTCCGAATCCGATAATAACTAAATCCGGTTGATATTGGTTCACATTTAGATCCACATTTTCTTTTCCCCACAATGACATAGTTCCACCAAGACTGGTGTTAATAAAATTTACCTTACTATTATATGTATTTTCTAAATATGTTTTAAACATGGTACCAAAATCATCCATGTAGGGTTTAATACCTAATACTCCAGATGAATTTGCTCCAGTAGAAATACTGTCACCATTTAAAACAATTGTTACTTCTAAACCAGCTTCTAACTTTTCTTTAAATTGTTGAAGAGCTAAAGGTTGGTGGACAGGTGTTATCCCTGTCCACTTACCTTCATGTTTATATGTCACTGCTATTTGGTGCATCACTATACCAATGCCTTCAGTAAAAATAATTTCAGTTCCTGGTTCTTTTGCTTGATAGGTACTAAAAGCATATTCTTCTGGTAGGTTTTTTCCTGCAAGTTGTTCTGTAGTTAAATAAGGCATTGTTGATGTTTCACTACGAATAATGAAATTTTTATCAAAAGTATATTCCGTAATATCGTATTCTTTTTCTAGTGTATAATCACGAACAGAAATTATTTCCGTTGGTTCAAATAGTAGTTGACCACTAATAGTAGTACCATTATCTTCAAGGACAACAGTTTCATTGTAAATGATATTATCTTCCCATACCTTAACAATCATTTCTTTTTCTCCGTATTGATAAGTTAACTTTTTATTACATGCACTAAATAGTATAGCTGGCAAGAGTAAACCCAATAGCATTATTAAACGCTTTAAGGTTACTTTTGTTTTCATTTATGCTTTCTTTTTCTTAATAACAAATGTATAAACTACAAATCCAGCAGCGCCTAAAACAATTAAGCCTCCAACAACAGATATCCATACCCATGGAATGCCATTTGATGGTGTTTCTGGTTCAACTGGTTCTGAATCTACTGTAAATGGTACAGTAATGTTTCCACCTTCTGTTTCAATACTAACAACGTGATCACCAACTTCTAAAGTTTCTAAATAAGTTGCTTTAATTTTTAGGACGTTGTTTGCATATGTATAGTTAGTATCAGCTAATTCTGTTCCATTGACTTTTACAACGAAATCTAATTCTCGATTGTAAAATTCAATATTCATATCTGATAAACTACCTTTTTCAAATGAACCTTCTAAAGTAACTAGATATGGTTCTGGAATATAGTCTTGTTGTAATGCTTCTGCAGTAGCGTCTTTACCATTAATTAATTTAATTGTAACGGTATTTTTAGAAGAACTAGTTCCTCCACTACCTGCAATGTATAAATGACCTAAGTTATCAGATAATGACGTCTTTAATGCACGTGTGGTAATTCTATCTGCATCCATTACATCTCCGCCAATGCTAATTGAAAGATATTCTTCAATGACACCAGATACTTCTTCCATAACAGTTGAGAAATCAATAACTAAGTCATTTTCTAATGTAACATGTAAGATTTCAGTACGTTGTGCATCAAAGAAGCGGTTAGAATAAAGACTTAACATATATACTTCAATTCTTGCTCCATTTGTTCCTTCAGGAATTATTAAGAAAAATAAACCTTTATTGTCTTGTACACTTGAATCATCTGCTGTTGAGAAAATTTCAGGTTTTTCCATAATACCAAAACTAATCCATCCACCTGCTTCTTTAGTTAATGATTCAACTTTTAACGTCATTTGGAAGTTTCTAACATCAAATTTTTCTAATTCATAAAATAATCCATTACCTTTTTCACCGAGACCTTCACCAAAGAAAGTAGCTTGAATTGTATTATTGTTTTCTATAACGTAAGTATTTTCCCCAACAATCCAACCGCTTTGAGAATTAGTAGCATCCGTTAACGTAGTTACAGCTGCATCATATCTTGCTGTGAAGGCTGTACTGATTTCTTCTTCTAATAATGCAAATAGATTTGTTCTCACTGCATTTTTAGAATCTATTGCGATGTTAACTTTTTCAATTGTTGAAAGATCTAAAACATTGGTTTCAAATTCTACTATTTGTGCTAAAGCTAAATCATGAACTTTGGTAATAATTAATGCGTCTGCATCAGCAATTCTTTCACTCAATCCCGCAA
>JAQUCY010000077.1 GCA_028685975.1 Acholeplasmataceae bacterium
TATTGAAGTATAATGAAACCCTTGATCTGAATGTAAAAGTGTCTTTCCGGTTAGTTTAATATCTTTTCGCTTAACCAACATTAGTACGGTTTCTTTAACGAATTCTAACTCTAAATTTTTTGACAGTTTATAAGCTATTATTTCACGCGTTACAGAATCTTTTATTGTTGATATATACGCTACACTTCTTAATGGACCATAATATAAATACGAAATATATGTTAATAAATTTTCGAATGGCCTTCCTTCATAAAAGTTTCTTTCTAATAGGTTTTGATAGACATTGTTTGTCTTTATTGATTTTGCCATTCTTCTATAAGGGTTAGCTTTACGAATTGGACACTTTAGCCCATATTTCTTCATTAACCCTCTGATTTTCTTTAAGTTCATGACTATTTTATAGTCGCGTTCTAAACACATTTTTATCGCTCTAGCGACTTTATTTCTATTTCTATACTTGTAGGCACTCACTATGTCCTCAAAGTCTAACTCATCTAATTTCTCCCTGTTTAAATATTTTTCGCTGGTTAGATTTTTAACATAGTTATAATACCCAGATCTTGACACGCTTGCGATTTTACACATATAAGTGATATTTAATTTGTTTTTCTTGCGTTGAGCCATTTTATAGATTATTTTGAATCTTTCTTTTTCTTTGATTTGGATGCCTTCCAGATCGCCTCTCTTTCTAAGCGTTGCAGGTCCGATAAGAATTCTACCTGCTGTTTTAAATACTCGATTTCGGCCTTTTGTCGATCGATAGTCTCTTCTTGTGATAATTCTCTTGTTAATGGTCTACCAGATTTACCAGCTCTTGTATCTTTAAATCCTTCTGGCCTCAATGTTTGTTTCTTAGTTCTTACAGTAAGACTACTTATTCTTTTACTCCCTAATACTCTAATGTCAAAACCCATTTCAGTCAAAATGATTGATGGTGGTTTACCATTATTATATTCCATTATAAACACCTCTTTAAACGCTTCAGTATAGGTAATAGCCTTTTCAGAGACCTTTTTAACATATTTGTTTTTTCTTAACTCATCAACTTGTTCTAAAGTGAAATAATTTTTACTCATTGTGTCACCTCGTTTCTTTCTTTTATTATACAGCGATAAAAAGACCCTAGAAAGTAGTATCATACACTTTTTTTAAAGTGTCTACTTTCTAGGGTCTATTTTATATAACAGGTCTGCTAATTTTTTATATAAAATAATCATTTTTTGTAGCCATTAAGATTAACAGTGATACTTTCGATAATCACTGGACTTAATGGTGCATCATTACGGTCTGTTTCAACAGTAGCAATCTTGTCTAGCACATTAAACCCACTAATTAACCCACCGAATGAAGCATATTGTCCATCTAGATGCGGTGAGGTTTCGTGCATAATGAAAAACTGTGAAGTAGCACTATCTTTAACTATCGTTCTTGCCATGGATAAAACTCCTCTAAAGTGTCTTAAGTTATTTTCAACACCATTTGATAAGAATTCCCCTTTAATTGGGCTTTTGGTCTTTTTCACAATACCCCCTTGAATCATGAAGGTTTCAATAATTCTATGGAACCCACTATTATTAAAGGCATTTTCTTCAATGTATGAAATAAAGTTGTCTACTGTAAGTTTGGCAACACTTGGGAACAATTGTGCTTCCATTACACCAAAATCTTTAACTTTAATGGTGATTACCGGATTATCTTCGTTTAAATGCGCCACATAAGGTAATTTAGTCATATCAATTTCCTCTTTTTGTTCTTTATTCTCTTCGCTCATATTAGCACATCCTGTTAATGACATTCCTAATACAAGTAACATCAATGTAACTATCTTTTTCAAATAAATTCTCCTTAAACACTATTTTATCTATAAATTTCAATCCGTTTCATTGGATACATCGGTTCCCCATCATATTGAATGTAATTGTCAAATTCACTTTCAAGAATAAAATGTTTTCCCTTATAGAATTTCACATATTTTCTAAATATTTTATGGAACCCTAAATAGATTGAAGGTAATATTAAGAACACCACAAATTTACTTGCATTCTTAATTACGACCGCTTCTAAAATATCATCTTCTCTTTTCGACTTAGGTGATATTTTCATGCCTCCACCAAAATAAGGGGAATTCGCGATAAGCGTAAGCCAAACATTCTTATGTTCTTGTTTAACCCCATCTATGGTCAATGTAATATTGTGTTTCTTGGTTTCTTTGAACGCTCTATAAGCACTCTTCAAATAACTTCCTTGAGTTTTCCCTTGAATGGAACCACCTACTAAAAAGCAGGTGTAGGCATCTAAACCAACGCCAACACTATTGATAAAATAGCGTTTCTTTCCGGAGGCCTCAAGTTCATAAGGTAAATCCTTAATATAATTATTTATCCTAATTAATGATCCTTTTTCTTTCTTTTTAATGCTTCTTAAAAAGTCATTACCGGTGCCTGCTTTTCTAACAATATATATATCGTTAACAACCTCAAAAGGCATTAAAGCATTTGCAAGATAATGGAGTGTTCCATCACCACCTACGATAATAATTTTAACTTCTTTATCGAGATTTGATAAATAAGCTCCAACCTCTTTAATGTCAAGCAGAGAACCAGACTCTACCACATGACCATTCTTTTTAAGCTTATTGGCGCATCTTAATACCGTGTCATTACTCTTTCCACGATTACTTTTTGGATTAAACAGGATCAAATAACGCATATCATCTTACCTATAGAAATTTAATGAAACTATATTTCTTCTTTCCTCTTCTTAAAATAACATACTGATCATAGTAAGCTTTTTCTTTACCAATAATATAATTAATGTCTGTAATCTTTTCATCATTAACCATAACTGCACCACTGGTAACAAATTGTCTCGCTTCTCTGTTGGATGAAGCTAGATTTGTTTGGCTTAGTGCATTGAGGATACCAATTTCACTATTTACTTCAATGGTATCTAATGATTTAGAGGCCATCACCAATTCTTTTTGTGATAACTTACCAAACGTTCCTTGGAATAATGATTCCGTAACATTTAAAACTTCTTTTAATGCTTCTTCACCATGAACCAGTGCTGTTACACTCTCAGCCAATGCTTTTTGAGCAATTCTTTGTTCAGGAGCTTCTTTTGAAGCGTTAACAAGTTCTGTAATCGTTGATGGTTCAAACAGTGATAACATTTTTAAATAATTTCCCACGTCAGTATCTGCGGTATTAATGAAATATTGATAGAGTTCATAAGGTGAAGTTAATTCCGCATCTAGCCATAGTGCACCAGATTCACTTTTACCAAACTTCGTTCCATCACTCTTTAATAAAAGTGGTGAAGCCATACCTACGGCTTTATGTTCATCACCAACTTGTTTTCTAATTAATTCTAATCCTGAAGTTATATTACCCCATTGATCAGAACCACCAAATTGAATTTGAACATTATCATCTGTATAGAGTTTTAGCCAGTCGATTGATTGTAAAATCATATATGAAAACTCGGTATAACTAATGCCTGTTTCAAGTCTTGCTTGAACCGTTTCTTTAGCTAACATATAGTTCAAATTAAAGAATTTTCCATAATCTCTTAAAAATGAGATAACATCAATTTTTCCAATCCAATCATAGTTATTCACATAAATAGCATTTGGTAAAAAATGACCGATTTGTTTTTTTATTAGTTCTGCATTTTTCAAGGAAGTGTCTAAACTTAGCAATTTACGTTCTGATGTTTGTCTAGGATCCCCTATTAAACCGGTTGCTCCACCAATTAATACGACTGGTTGGTGTCCATATTTATCAAGCAACATAATTCTAACAATTTGAACTAAATGTCCAACTGTTAAAGATTCCCCTGTCGGATCAAACCCACAATAAAATTTAACACTGTCTCCATTTAAGAGTTTTTTTGCTAATTCTTCATTTGAAACATCTTTAATGAGTCCTCGCCACATTAATTCATCATATAATTTCATACAATACTCCTTCTACCCTTTTAATTAAAAAGCCCTTAGATAGACTAAGGGCTAGTCCTATTGATTATAATCAATAATAGACTTTTTTTCAATCTATTTTGTTTTTAGCTTAGTTTATAAAGATTGTCTTCTGACAATATAGTGGTTTAAGATTATCTTAACTTCATCTATGTCTTCTTTATTCATTAACTTTGTTAGTAAACGCATCGCAACCGCACCGATATCATAAACTGGGATATCAATTGAGGTTAATGTTGGTCTAGATAAGGTTGCGTATTTTGTATTTTGAAAGCCTGCCACCGCAACTCTTTCAGGCACATTAAATCCGTTTTCTCTTATAATATTCATAAATGATACTGCGATAGAGTCTCTAACTCCGATTGCGCCATCAACTCTTTTATCTTTAAAGTAACCAAAAAAGTGTTGTCTATTAACATTTGTTGAGCCACTTGTTCTAAATATTTTTGGTTCCAGTGACGCTTCTAACATCGCTCTTTGGTAACCTTGTTCTTTTTTATCATTAACAGAGTAATTTCTTACTGTTGATAATAAATAAATATCTTTCTTGCCTGTTTCAATCATTAATTTAGTAATTTCATACCCAGCTTTTTCATAATCTATTGATACACTCGGTACCGTAGGCAAATCATATAAAACGTTAGCTAAAACAAGCGGAACATCATTTTGGGCACAAATATCATTAACTATTTTCATTTCATCATGTTCTAATTCATCATTTAATAATAATAACCCATCCACTTGTTCGGCAATAATTATTTTCATTAGTTCATCAAAATCTACATTTTCAGGTGTAGTAAATAGTTTAATTGAATACTTATACTGTCTAGCGATATCACTAATTCCACCTAACATTTCAGCAATACTAGCTCTTGTCAAATCACTCACTAAAACACCCACAGTTGTGGTTTTTCTACTTGCAAGACCTCTTGCGATCGCATTAGGACGATAGCCTAACTCATCAATAACCTTCAAGACTCTTTCTCTTGTTTCCTTTTTGACTTTTTCAGGATTATTTAATACCCTTGACACGGTTGCTAATGAAACATCAGCAGCTAATGCAACATTATAAATTGTAACTTTACTGCTCATTTTATCACCTTCTTAACTACCAATTAGTATATCATAAAATGTAAAGGCTTTCAATTGTTTTATGAAAATTTTTCATAAAATATTAATATTCATAACTTTTATATCATTTATGTTCGAAAAGAACAAAGAGGTAAATAAATTTACCCTTAGCGATTTCTCGCCTTATTTAAAACGATCACATACCAAATAGATATGTCCGTTTAGGTGTGTTCACACCCTTATCCCCTATCCATACGGCATTGG
>JAQUCY010000078.1 GCA_028685975.1 Acholeplasmataceae bacterium
ACGATTAAAAACTCTAAAGCGATTATTATCTTAGAAGATGGTAGTATCATTGAACGTGGTAAACATAGTGATTTAATTGACTTAAAAGGAACATATTATCAGCTTTATACTGGGGCTTTTGAATTAGAATAAAAGGAGCCATTAGATAATAGAATGAAACCTCTAAGCATCTCGTGTTATAATAATAACAGAGCTGCTACTAGAGGTTTTTATTTTTAGTTAGCTAAAACTTTAACAATAAAAGATTGTCGTTTTAAAATGAACGTGTTATAGTTGTTTAAAGATGGGATATGGGAATTTGTTAAAATGACGAGAGGGGGACTGAGGCTTTTGATTTTGAATGTTGCCATTGTAGAAGACGATATTGAAAGTGTAAAACTGCTAAAAAATTACTTCATTAGGTATCAAAGAGAAAATCAAAATATTGCTTTCGAGTGTTATGTTTTTGATGATGGGGCGAAGATTTTAAGTGATTTTAAACCGATTTACGATATCATTTTACTCGATATTGAAATGGAAATCACCGACGGTCTTAGAACCGCTGAAATTATCAGAGAAACTGATGAGAAAGTCATTATTATATTTGTTACTAATATGCCGCAGTATGCGATTAAAGGGTATTCGGTTAACGCCATGAATTATCTTCTTAAGCCACTGCCTTATTTTGCATTTTCCGAAGAAATCACTAAATCGGTGGAACGGATTAAACGGGAAAAACAAAACAAGAGTATTATTATCAAAACGGAAAACGGAGTTAAAAAGCTCGATAGTGATGAAATCTTATTCATTGAAAGTATTAAACATAATGTGATTATTCATACTAGTCAAGAAGTCTTTGAGATTAGAGATACGTTAAAGAAGTATGAAAACATCTTACAAGCGTATAATTTTAACCGCGCTAATAATTCTTATTTAATTAATTTAAAACATGTTAAAGGTGTGGAGCAAGACTTTGCCTTAGTAGGTGATCATCAACTGAAGATTGCTAGGTCAAAAAAGAAACAATTTATGGAACAACTGGTTCATTATTTAGGGGAAAAAGTATGATACTGATGAATAGCGCCACAGAAGTTTTATTAAACACACCTCGCATTTACACATCCATTGCTCAATTTTTAGCGGTCTTTTTCTATATTAAATACAGTTCCAGAAAGTTTGGTAATGGCAAGACTATTGCCATTTCAACCTTTTCTTTAATCGGCTTTATCTTATTTCATCACTGGGCTTTAACTTGGCCAATCGACTTTTGGATTATCGGGATGTTTCTATCATTCTTTTTGATGTTTTTAAATGTCTTTTTACTGACCAATCATAATGTTATGGTCTCAACTTATATTACGATTATGGCTTTTATTATCTCAGAACTTGTGGCTGCAATCACCTGGCAAGTGGAATACTTTCTAATCGTTAACAATGTAAACGGCTTTGTGAATGCCCTTGTTTATAGTCCATTTAGGGTTTATGATTATGATTTATCAATCACGATTAACATGATGATCATTTATACCTTATTCTTTTTGTTATTAAATCTTTTTGAAAAGAGGTACCAACATAACTTAAAAGGATTTGATGTTAAAATAAATGATTTATTAACGGCTTTGGTTACACTGATATTGGTCTTCTCGATATCAAACTTTAGTTTCTTAGATATTAACTCACCGATTTCCTCTAATAGTGCTATGGAAATATTTTATATTAGGACGTTAGTCAATTTGGTGGGGTTCATTTTACTTTATTCTTTACGGGAACATAATTATAGTACTCAAAAGTCCTTAGAAGTGGATTTAATGAAACGAATGCTAGACAATCAATATAACCAGTATCAAGTCTCCATGAAATCAATTGATACCATCAACCGGAAATACCATGATTTAAAACACCACATTGAACTCATTAAAAACGAACTTGATTATGAAAAGAAGATTGCCCATATTAGTGAGTTTGAGAATTCAATTAAATCCATTGAAAGTACTTTCCAAACGAACAATAGAGAACTAGATGTTATTTTAAACAGTAAAGAAGAAGCTTTAAGGGAAAATAATATTAATATTACGGTAGTTGCGAATGCGGAGAAGTTAGATTTTATTTCAACCATTGATTTAGTTTCAATCTTCAGTAATGCAATTGAAAATGCAATAGATAGTTTAAAATTAGTTAAGGATAAAAACAAACGATTATTAAAATTAGCTGTTGTTGAAGAAAAAGGGTTTATCATTGTGAAAATGGAAAACTATTATGAAACTCAAATTAAGACGGATAAGGGCAGGTTCTTAACCACTAAATATGATAACACCTATCATGGTTATGGGATTAGGAGTATGCATTACGCTGTAGAAAAATATAACGGAATGTTAACGATTGACACGAAGAACAACTGGTTTACGGTTGTCATCGCTTTCCCACTTCCGATGCAATAAAATTAAATAATAGTTTTATTGTTAATGGTAAGTAGAGATAATAAAAAGGCTTCAGATACATGAAAGTCTAGAGTGCACGATAAGAATTAATTTGATTTTTTTATGAGAAAGATTATATAATTGCCTCATGACTATGAAGGCTTTTGTTTTAAGAAATATGTAATTGAAAAGGCTACTACGACGAATTAGGGGATTTGGTTGTATTTATAGTGACTTTTTTTTGGGGGGGGGTATACATGAATAAAATGAATATGAAATTAAACAGATGTTTTTTTTCAATGAAAAAAATAGTTAGTCTAGTCATTTTAATGGTTGTATTAGTGGGGTGCCAAGCAGAATTACCACGATTAAAAACACCCCAAAATTTACACATCGAAAATGGTTTAATTCAATTCTCTAAAGTGGAAAATGCAACCAACTATATTATTTTAATGAATGGCAAAGAGATTCCAATCACGGAGACTACGTATCAACTTAATGATCCAGGCATATATTTAATTAAAGTAAAGGCTCAAGCCAAAGGCTATCAGGATTCAACTTACACAAAAGAAATAACGTATACATTCACATATAAAAATGATAATTTTAGTTTTACATATAGCTTGAAGTCAGATTCGGATTTGCCGATTTTTGATATTGTATTAACAAACCCCAAAGTGGAACTAGATGGTGTGAATCAAAGTTATATTTACTATTCAAATAATATGATTCAAATCAAAAAAGAATTTTTGCATACTTTAACAGTAGGTAAGCATGACTTTGCTTTGAAAATCAATGAGTCAACATTTGCTATCTATATTAATATAATGGACATTGAGGAACCTTATCTCATGATTAACAATAACTACTATTTTGATTCAGCTCATGATATTGTTGTTCGCTTTGATTCCTTCGGCTATCAAGTTTATGTGTCAGGAAACTTGTTATCAGAGAGTGATTTCATCCAAACAGAAAATAAGGTAATTTTAGACAAACATTTTATTGAAAAATACTTTGAGGAAAATCCTCACACAAGTATGTATATTTTAACGATTCATTTTGAAAATGAGGAGCAAACAAAACTTGCAAGAATATGGTTACATAATAAGATTAGCAATTAAAATAATACAAATAGAATGGGAATATTACCGAATAGATAGTTACCGTTTTAAAAAGAAAAACCACTTTGGTCGTCCAGGGTGTTTTTTTATGTGAAGGGATTGTTGGTACCAAGAACGGAAATTGCAATTAAAACACCATTACGCTAAGTAGGGATCTGTGAACGGTGATAGTTAAACTATCTTTTGAAGATAGGTCACAAATAGAAAATTCATACAAACTAAGCAAAAACACTCACTCATAAATACATTTATGAACATACCAAAGGTTATACAACAATAGTGTTTCATTTGATGGATTAACCTTACTTCATTGACAAGAATAGCTAGCGTAAATAATGTAAGCAATTGCAAAGTATGCGAAAAAAAATACCATTTATGGAAAAAATGCCCTTAAAAAAGCTTGCCATGTTATGATAAAAACACAAATAAAAGGGCTTTCATATTGCATGATTCATGAATGAAACCCTAAATAAGGAGTACGTTGAGTGAAATATCAAAAAATAATTAAAGAAATGACTTTGGAGGAAAAGGCAAGTTTAACCTCTGGACAAGACTTTTGGCAATCCCAAGACATCGAAAGGTTTAAGATACCTAAAATGTTTCTAGCAGATGGCCCGCATGGGGTAAGAAGACAAGCTGCTGCGGCCGATCATTTAGGTTTAAATGAAAGTTTAAAGGCAACTTGCTTTCCAACCGCAGTTTCTCTAGCCAACACATGGAATACTGCACTAATAGAAAAGGTTGGTCATGCTTTAGGTAGCGAGGCTGTTTCTCAGAAAGTAAACATTTTATTAGGGCCTGGAACGAATATCAAAAGAAATCCACTATGTGGGAGAAACTTTGAGTATTACAGTGAAGATCCTTATTTATCTGGTAAAATGGTCTCTGCACAAATAAGAGGGATTCAAGCAAATGGGGTATCTGCATGTGTTAAACATTTTGCAGTCAATAACCAAGAAGAAAGAAGAATGGTAATTGATTCGGTTATTGATGAAAGGACCTTAAGAGAAATCTATTTAACGCCATTCGAAATGGCGGTTAAGGAAGGTCAAGTGAAGACATTAATGTCAGCTTACAATAAAGTAAATGGTACCTTTGCGAATGAAAACATCCATTTATTAAGGACTATACTTCGGGAAGATTGGGGATTTAATGGAATGATTGTTACCGATTGGGGAGGTAACAACGACCGTATTAGTGGCCTTATTGCAGGTAATGATTTAGAAATGCCTGGCAATGGCGGTGACACGAACAAAGAAATAGTTGATGCGATTAATAATAAAGTATTGGATGAAAAATATTTAGATGAAGCAGTTGACAGAATTTTAACTATCAATGATTCAACAACTAAAGCATTAACTAATTTTCAAGAAAAAGTTGACTTAGAAAAAAATCACCAAACGGCCTATGAAGCGGCACAAGAAGCCATCATTTTATTGCAAAACAAAAATAATATACTCCCTTTAAATGACAAAGATAAGGTGTGTATTATTGGGGAATTTGCAGAAAATCCACGTTATCAAGGCGCAGGCTCTTCAATTGTGAATCCAACTAAATTGGAGAAGACATTAGATTTTATTGCTCAATATCCTTTAAATTACATTGGGTACGCTAAAGGGTTTAAACGGTATGGTAAGAAAAGTAATAAGAGATTAAAAGAGGCTATTAAACTATCTCAAAAAGCGGACATAATCATCCTTTATTTAG
>JAQUCY010000010.1 GCA_028685975.1 Acholeplasmataceae bacterium
GCTTAAACAGTTATCGCCATGTGCCTATTGAAGGTGGTAAATAACGTATGTTAAGCAGAGGAAAAATAACAAATGGAGGAAGAAAAATGTCAGTCGTTTCAATGAAACAATTACTTGAAGCAGGCGTACACTTTGGTCATGCGACTAGAAGATGGAACCCTAAGATGGCTAAATACATTTACACAGCACGTAATGGTATTTATATCATCGATTTAAAAAAGACCGCTGAAGAAATCGAAAAAGCATACGCAGCTATGCACGATATCGTAGCAAACGGTGGTAAAGTGCTTTTTGTGGGAACAAAAAAACAATCACAAGAAGCTGTTAAAGAAGAAGCCTTAAGAACAGGCCAATATTACGTAGATCAACGTTGGTTAGGTGGAACTCTAACAAACTTTAAGACCATTAGAAGAAGAATTAAACGTCTTAAAGATTTATACGAAATGGAAGAAAAAGGTACATTTGATTTACTTCCTAAGAAAGAAGTTATCGGTCTTAAGAAAGAACGTGACCGTTTAGAAAAATTCTTAGGTGGTATTAAAGATATGCAAAAGACACCTGACGCTATGTTCATCATTGACCCAAGAAAAGAAATTAATGCAATTAGAGAAGCAAGAATTCTTGGAATCCCAGTGTTTGGTATCGTTGATACTAACTGTGATCCTGATGATGTTGATCATGTAATACCTGCAAATGATGACGCTATTAGAGCCGTTAAGTTAATTACTTATGTAATGGGGAATTCAATTATTGAAGCCCAAGGCGGTATGGTAGAAAAGTTTGAAGACAATGAAGAAGTTAATATGAATGAGGCAAGCGAAAAAGCAATTAACAAAGAACGTCCTCAAAGAAGAGGTTACTCTTCCGACCAACCTAAACAAGGTGGTAAACCAGCTTCACGTCCGAACGATAGACCACAAAGATCTCCTAGACCAGAATTTAAAGCTGAACCAAAACCAGAAGTTAAACCTGAGCCTAAAGTAGAAGCAAAACCCGTGGTTAAACCAGAAGTTAAAGAAGATGTCGTAGAAAAACAAGATCTTAACGCTTTAAAAGTTGTTGAACTTAGAGAACTTGCAAAAGATAATAACATTCCTAACTACTCGTCTATGAAAAAAGCAGAATTAGTTGAAGCATTAGAATCTATAGAAGAATAATAACAAAGGGATGGAAACATCCCTTTATTTTTACAAATTGATATAATAAAGGGAATCATATATAATAATTAATAGGAGGATTTAAACTATGATTACAGCAAAACAAGTAAAAGAATTAAGAGATTTAACAGGTGCAGGGATGCTAGATTGCAAAAAAGCACTTGAAGAAACCAATGGCGATATTGAACAAGCTGTTATATATTTAAGAGAAAAAGGAATCGCTAAAGCCGCTAAAAAAGGTGCAAGAATTGCCGCTGAAGGTTTAACAAACGGTGTTGTGGAAGGAAATAAAGCTGTTTTATATGAAGTGAACAGTGAAACAGACTTTGTTAGTAAAAACGAACAATTCTTAAACTTAATAGATGCAGTTGGAGCTGTGCTATTCAATAATAACGTAAATTCAGATGAAGAAGCTTTAAAATTAGAGTCTAATGGTGAATCATTAGAAACAGTTTTAGCAAATGCAACGGCAACTATTGGTGAAAAAATTACATTAAGAAGAGTTAAAACTATTATTAAAGAAGATAATCAAACATTCGGATTCTACAAACATATGGGTGGTAAGATTTCTGCATTAGCACTAGTTGAAGGTGATGATGAAGTTGCTAAAAATATTGCAATGCATGTAGCTGCTCAAAACCCTAAATATTTAACTCAAGATGAAATTGAACAATCCGTGATTGAACAAGAAAGATCAATTCTTTTAAATCAAGCTTTAGAAGAAAATAAAACTGCTGAAAAACCAAAACCAGAAAACATTATTGAAAAGATGGTTGAAGGTAGATTGAATAAAGAACTTAAAGAAGTATGTTTGGTTAATCAAGCTTATGTTAAGGATCCAAACATTTCAGTTCAAGAATACTTAAAACAAAATAAAGCATCCGTTAAATTATTTGTTAGACTTGAAGTTGGCGAAGGCATCGAAAAACGCAAAGAAGACTTTGCTGCTGAAGTTCAAGCTCAAATTAAAGGTTAATTAAATACATTTTAGGAGGTAGCTTATATGTATAAACGCGTCATTATAAAAATGAGTGGAGAAGCTTTAAAAGGCAACACAGAATTTGGTATAGATCCAAAAACAGTCTTAAAATACGCCAAAGAAATCAAAGAAGTTCATGAATTAGGTGTAGAAGTTGGAATTGTGATTGGGGGAGGCAATATTTGGCGCGGTAAAACGGCTGAGGAAATGGGTATGGATCGTGCTCAAGCCGATTACATGGGTATGCTGGCCACTATAATGAATGGGCTTGCTTTCCAAGATGCACTTGAAAAGCTTGATGTTCCAACTAGAGTTGAAAGTGCACTTGAAGTGAACCAAGTTTGTGAAAGATATATTAGAAGAAAAGCAGATAAACACCTATCAAATGGTGTTGTGGCAATCTTTGTGGGAGGGACAGGCTCTCCGTTCTTTTCAACAGATACCGCTGCTGCACTAAGAGCTGCTGAATTAGATTGTGAAGTGATTTTAATGGCGAAACATGGGGTAGATGGTATTTATGATAAGGATCCTCGTAAACATAAAAACGCCATTATGTATAATGAATTGACACATAAATTTGTCTTAGATAACGGTTTAGAAATTATCGATTCAACGGCTGCTTCTATGTGTCATGAAAACAAAATCGATTTAATCGTCTTTAACATGGAACAAGAAGGTAATATTAAACGTGCTGTTCTAGGCGAAAAAATTGGAACTATCGTTAAATAGGGAGGTTTGACATAGATGAATGAACAAGCAGATTTTCTATTAATTGAATTAGAAGAAAAGATGGAAAAAAGCATTGAAGCCACCAAAGCAGAATTTTCAACCATCAGAACTGGTAGAGCAAATCCAGCTTTGCTAGATGCAATTACGATTGAGTATTATGGTGTGGAAACACCAATTAAACAAATTTCTTCAATCTCGGTACCTGAAGGGAATCAACTTTACATTAAACCTTTTGATAAATCAGTATTAAAGAAAATAGAGTATGCTGTTGGAACCTCACCAATTGGTTTAACCCCACAGAACGATGGGATAGGAATTAGATTGGTTTTACCAGTACTAAACGAAGAAAGACGAAGAACACTATGTAAAGATGTAGAACGTTTTGTAGAAGCTGGTAAAGTAGCTATTCGTAATATTAGAAGAGAAGGTAATGAGCTAATTAAAAAACTCGATTTACCTGAAGATTCTGAACATGGCTATATAGAAGATGTTCAAACACTTACCAATAGATATACTGAAAAGATGGAAGAGATTGGTAAGAAGAAAACCGAAGAAATTATGGTAATTTAAAGGAAAGTTAAGAAATCATTATTATTATATTTATTTTTATTATAGATATGCTATAATAAAGTTGATTTAAATAATATGAAAGGAGAACAACAAATGAAAGGTTATATCAAGTGGATGGATGGCAATTCCAAGTTGGTTAAAGTACTTATTGCAATTTTTCTTGGTATTTTATGGCACATTTATAAACTATTCAAGAGTATTGATAGTAATGACACAGTAGGGATTGTTGTTTGGATCGTTTTATTGTTCACAGGGTTATTCTTTATTCTTTGGGTAATTGATATATTTATGTTAATTTTTAAAGACAAAGTACTTTGGTTTTAAATCGCTTTCTTAATAATTGACAGATGAGCCGTTTGGCTCATCTTTTTCTTTTTACAAAACGGCTATTTTCGAGTATAATAGTATAGTATAATTTTTAAGGTATTATAAATAAAGGAAATGAAAATGAAACTCAAAGATATTAAAAAAGGAAATATCCCAAATCATGTTGCTATTATATTGGATGGTAATGGTCGTTGGGCTAAAAAAAGAGGTATGCCTAGAAAATATGGACATCAAGTTGGAGCAGAAAATATTATGAAAATAGCTCGATATGCGGATCAACTTGGAATAAAATATTTAACGGTATATGCTTTTTCAACTGAAAACTGGTCTAGACCTAAAGATGAAGTTGATTATTTAATGACGTTGCCTATAGAACTTTATAAACAAGAAAAAGAAAATGCTGAAAAGTACAAACACAATATTGTTGTTCAACAAGTTGGAAGAAGATCTAAATTTTCCAATGAATTAATTGAATTGTTCGATAAGTTTTACGAGGAAACCAAACATCATACAGGTTTACAATTAAATTTAGCTTTTGACTATGGGTTTTATGAGGAGTTAAATCAAGCAATTGAACAGATGAGAAAAGATGGTAAAACATCCTTTCATGAAGAAGATATTTATCCTTACCTATATGTGAAGCAACCTGTTGACTTACTGATTAGAACATCAGGCGAACAAAGGTTATCCAACTTTTTATTATATCAAGCTGGTTACGCAGAGTTTTATTTTACTAAAAAACATTGGCCAGCCTTTAAAGAAAAAGATCTTTTAAAAGCGATTGATATATTTCAACATAGAAACCGTCGGTTTGGAGGGTTAAAATAATGAAACAACGTATTATCACTGCAATTATTTTATTTATGGTTGTTGCACCTCTATTCTTAATAGAAGAACTATTTATTGGTTTCTTTATATTAATGTTGTTAATGGCTGGTTATGCAGCTTATGAAATGCTTAAAATGTTTAATAAAGAATCAAAAATACATATAGTTCCGTTTATAACAACAATTGTTTTAACGATTATAGTGTTTTTGAACGCAACCCTTTCTATGAGTAAAACCTTAGGTTTAGATAAGTATAATGTTTTAAGTTTTGACATTAACTTTGGGTTTAGTATCTTAGTAGTTGTTTTAGTTTTATTATCGATGATGGTTATGATTCATACCTACTCAGGTAAACAAATAGGCAAGTCTTTTACTACTATTTTTTATGTTGGGATGGCAGTTGCCTCAATGATGACATTAAGAATGATGGGGGTTAGATTTATAATCTATTTATTCTTAATAACGGCATTAACAGATATCTTCGCGTATGCGTTTGGGATGAAGTTTGGAAAACATAAAATGAGCCCTAAAATAAGCCCTAAAAAGAGTTGGGAAGGTGCAATTGCAGGAACTGTAATCGCAACAATTGTCGCTTCATTATTCGCTATCTTTTATGATGTATTTCCAACTTATTTTAATCCAAATAATGATATGACTTTATTGGTAACTTTTAGTAGTTTAGGTGACCTTTCCCGAGCCGCTCAAGCACCTATTATAATCGTTATAACACTAGTTGCAAGTATTCTTGGTCAAATCGGTGATTTGGTAGCCTCTAAATTTAAGAGAACCTATGAAATTAAAGATTTTTCTAATATCTTTCCGGGTCATGGTGGTGTAATAGATAGATTTGATAGTGCGTTGTTTGTTAGTATGTTTTTGGTTTTAGTATTTATTAGTATTCAGGCGGCTTTTCCAGTATGAAAAATATTTATATTTTAGGGGCAACGGGAACAATTGGGCTTCAAACAATTGATGTAATCTTAAAACATGAAGACCTATTTAAAGTTGTGGGATTATCCTTAGGAAATTCAAATAAAGACAAGCACCAAAACATAATTGACACCCTAAAACCTGAAATTGTATCCTTAAGAGATCAATCTTTATTAGAGACTTATCAAAAAAGATATCCAAACATTAAGTTTACGGTTGGGGATATTGGTTTACTGCAATTGGTTAGATACCCTAAAAAAGGAATTGTTGTAAATGGACTAAGTGGGTCTGCTGGCCTTAAACCAACTATTGAAGCAATTCAGTTAGGTAAAGATATTGCCTTAGCTAACAAAGAAACACTTGTGATGGCAGGAGATTTAATTAATGAATTGGTTAAAAAGCATCCAGTAAAACTCATTCCAATTGATAGTGAACATAATGCTATCTTAAACGCAATGATTGGTGAAAATAAATCATCTATTAAATCTATTACCATAACTGCGAGTGGGGGATCGTTTAGAAATAAAACAAGAGATCAATTAAAAGATGTTACCATTAAAGATGCACTGAATCATCCAAATTGGACAATGGGTTCTAAAATAACGATTGATAGTGCGACAATGATGAATAAAGGTTTAGAGGTAATTGAAGCACATCATCTGTTTAATCTAGATTACAAAGACATTCATACTGTATTACATAAAGAATCCATTGTTCATGGGTTTGTTACTTATAAAGACGAATCGGTTAAAGCGGTATTAGCTAATCCGGATATGAGAATGCCAATCCTATATGCGTTAACTTATCCAGATCATTATACATCTGGGATTGAACCTTTGGATTTAACGAACATGAATTTAAGTTTTAAACCAATGGATTTTAAACGGTTTATTTTATTAAAAATTGCCTATGAAGTAGGGATTAAAGGTGGACTTTATCCGGTTGTGATGAACGCAGCAAATGAAATTGCTGTTCAATTGTTTTTAGAGGGTAAAATTTCTTTCTTAGAGATTGAAACCATTGTCATAGAAGCGTTAAACAGTTTTAATAGTAATATCACTTATCCTAATTTAGATGAAATTTTAGAAACGGATAAATTTACAAAAAGGAAGGTTTTAGATAAATATGGATTTTATAATTAATTTATTGGCATTTGTTTTTTCTTTAGGGTTAATCATTGCCATTCATGAATTAGGGCACCTAATTTTTGCGAAAAAGGCAGATATTTTATGTTTTGAATATTCAATCGGAATGGGCCCAGCTTTATATAAGAAAAAAAGAAATGAAACAGTGTTTGCTGTAAGAGCAATTCCGATTGGTGGTTTTGTTTCGATGGCAGGTGAAGCAGTATCTACTGAAATGGTTAAGGTAGACCAAACAGTGGGGTTAAACTTTAAAGATGGCAAAATTAAAGATATTATCTTGGACAGGACATTGGACCGAGAAAAAACCATGCGTGTTTCCGATTTTGAAATCTATGATGAACATAAAACAGGTTTGTTTTTAGAGGGTTATGTTGACGGACAATTAGAACGATATGATATTTTAGAGGACGCTTTTTATAAAATTTCTCCAAAACAAGAATTACAAATAGCACCCTATGATAGATGTTTTGAATCAAAAAAATATATTCCGAAGTTACTAACATTAATAGCTGGACCAGCTATGAATTTTTTATTAGCTTTACTGTTATTTTTAATTGTTGCTGCATTTACAGGCAAACCTCAAAACACGAATGTGGTTGGCAATCTAATTAATGGAAGCCCAGCTCAAATTGAACAAATTAATGTTGGAGATAAAATAGTAAGTATTAATGGCTCGGCTATTACTAATTGGACATCAATGGGGGATTTAATTTCTGATCTTGATAGTGTTGAAGCAGTTATTGTTGGTGTTGAAAGAAAAGAAAGTGGGACAGTTGAAAATATCACCATGGATTTAAGGGTTGATATTAACCAACTAGGTATTTCTAACTTTACAGAACAAGGTGCTAAAATTGGTAATTCTGGTGCTATAATCGGCACTTCATTCGGTAAAACAAGTGATATTCTTCAAACCAATGACGTGATTACATCGGTTATCTATAATGAGATAACTTACACAATCAATAATTGGGATGATCTCTTAGAAATTATGCCTTTGTTAAACGGTGGTTCCTTAAGGGTAGATTTCTTAAGAGAAGGGATACCAAAAACAGAGTTCATTCAAGTATGGGAACATAAAGTTTTGAAGAGTCAAGGAGTAGAAGCTTATCAAGTTTTAATTGGTGTATCACCGGAATATAAATTTGACTTTGTTCATATGTTAACCTATCCATTCACTGCGATTGGAAACTCCTTTATGCAAGTTATTCAAGTGTTAGGACTATTGTTTGGAGGTAGTGAACAAATAGGTGTTAATGATTTATCAGGACCCGTTGGCATTTTTAACATTGTGGGAATGTATGTTCAAGCAGGTTTTATCGCTTTATTAGGTTTTATTGCCTTTTTAAGTGTGAATATAGGTATCATGAATTTATTACCTATTCCAGCTTTAGATGGCGGGAGAGTGTTGTTTATTTCAATTGAAGCAATAACAAAAAAGAGAATCCCTAGAAACGTTGATAATATTGTCAACAACATATTTTTCATCTTATTGATGGCGCTATTCGTTTATATAACATTTAATGATGTTTTGAGGTTATTCTAATGAAAATTTACACTAAAAAAGGTGACCAAGGCGAAACTGACCTTATTGGGAAAAGAGTATTAAAAAATGATTTATTAATTCAAATTGTTGGTGAGTTAGATGAACTAGCAGTAAGAATGGCAGCGTTAAATCAATCTAATATTTCAGAATCATTAATCAGTGATTTAAAACGTATTGATTCAGTTTTGTTCAAAATTGCAACTATAGTTATAGATGTTAACAATAGTCTAAAATTGGACGTTTTAGATGAGGATGTCCTTTTTTTAGAAAGTAAAATTAACCAAATGGAAGAAGAACTACCAGTGTTGAAGAACTTTATTACTTATGATGGAATACCATCAAGTATAAAAGCGAATTTAATCAAAACACAAGTCAGAAAGGTAGAACGTCTATTGGTAAGCACGAAGATGAGACCTCAGGTAATAAAATACATTAACAGGCTATCGGATTACTTTTTTGTCTTAGGAAGATATTTAAACTTTAACGCGGGATTTAAAGAAATTATTCGCAAATAAATTTAAAGCACGTTTCAAATTATATCCTTAATTTGATTCGTGCTTTTTTTCTTCTTTAAAAAAACTTTTAATAATCGAATTTAAATCCCTAAAAGGTTGTAAAAATTCCATTTTAGGACTATAATGTTTTTGTAAGGGCTTTCAGTTTTGGGAGGGATTTTTTGAAAACAATTGTGATCGGCGTTATTGGTGCAGATGTCCACGCCGTTGGTAACAAAATCATTGATTATACATTGACAAAAGAAGGATTTAATGTTGTTAATGTTGGCGTTCTATCTACTCAAGAAGACTTTATAAATGCCGCAATCGAATCAGGTGCTAGTATGATTCTAATTTCTTCACTCTATGGACATGGTGAATTAGACTGTCGTGGAATGCGTGAAAAATGTATTGAATCAGGCTTAGAGAATATAATTCTTTATGTAGGCGGAAATATTGTTGTTGGGAAACAAGATTTTACTGAAGTTGAAGCACGTTTTAAACAAATGGGATTCAATCGTGTTTTTCCATCTTCAACTCCAATTGAATCAGTAATTCCTCAAATTAAGGCGGATATAGGAGCGTAACTATGCATAATATCTTGCTTGTTGATTTTGGTTCAACATTTACAAAATTATGTGCTGTTGATCTAGAAAAACAAGACATTATAGGAACATCTAAAAGCTTTTCAACGGTCCAACAAGACATAAGAGACGGATTTGAAAACGCACTTGATGAACTTTATATTAAATTAGGACATAAAATTACTTTTGACCAAATGATAGCTTGTTCTAGTGCAGCTGGTGGCTTGAAGATGGCAGCCATAGGATTGGTGCCAGAACTAACCGTAGAAGCGAGTAAAAGAACTTGTATGGGAGCTGGGGCAAAAGTAGACTTAGTATTTTCATATAGACTGACCAAACAAGATATCAATATAATTAAAAATAATAATATTGATATTATTTTATTGTCTGGTGGAACTGATGGTGGTAATACTGAGATGGTTCAACATAACATAGAAGAGCTTGGGGAAGCTAAGTTAACTATTCCGATTATTTATGCAGGTAATAAAGCATTAGATAGTTATGCCGAAGAGATATTTTCAAATAATGGAATTGAAAACTATATTACAGAAAATGTGATGAGTAAATTAAATATACTAAATATGAATGGCGCTAAAGAAACAATCCATAAGATTTTTTTAAAGCACATTATTTCTGCTAAAGGGATTAATAAGATTGAGAGTAAAATGGGTAAGGTAATCTTACCAACACCAGAAGCTGTTTTAAGAGCCTGTGATTTATTATCACATGGGCTATTAGATGAACCTGGGATTGGTGAATTGATTTTAGTTGATGTTGGTGGGGCAACGACAGACATTTATTCGATGACTTTTGGGTATCCAACAAGAATTGATGTCATGATGAAAGGGTTGACTGAACCTTATCAAAAGCGTACTGTTGAAGGTGATTTAGGGGTAAGATATTCAGCAGAAGGCGCATTTAAACAAGTTAATGAGGAAACCATTATTTCCTTAAAACAAAAAGGAATTGATTTAAAAACAGAGGCAAGAAAAAGATTTTTGAATCCTGAGTTTGTTCCTAAGAGTGAATTAGATTTTTTAGTTGATAAAGCTCTTGCAGAAAGTTGTGTAGAAACAAGCGTTAAAAGACATGCTGGAAAATTAGAGCCTTACTACACCTCATTAGGAATGGTATATTATCAAACGGGTAAAAGTTTATTGCGTGTTACATCTATAATTGGCACAGGTGGACCTATTATAAACTCACCATATCAAAAAGAAATTTTAATGAAAGCATCTTCAACATATCAAGATATCTTTGATCTAAGGCCAAAGGATGCTTCATATTATATTGATTCAGAATATATACTATATGCCATGGGATTGCTTTCGACTATCAATCCTCTATTGGCATTAAAAATTATGAAGAAAAGGATTAAACTGATAAGCAATGATACAAAATAAAAAATGGTCATTAGAACAATTCTTAACGGTAAGAAAAGAAGTCTTGAGTTGTTGGAAAACAGGTTTTGATGAAAAACTTAATTTAGATCAAGCCATTAAACGCTTAAAAAGCATACCGGATGAAAAGAATTTTGCAAAGAAATTAGCTAATGCAAAATCATATGGAAGGACACTAATACAACCAAGAGCTGGAGTTGCCTTGATAGATAAGCATATCGAATTACTTCAGTTTTTAGAAGCAGCGGGTGCAGATTTTCTTCCTTCAACGATTGATTCCTATACAAGACAAAACCGATATGAGGAAGTTGAACACGGAATAAAGGAAAGTAAGGCTCAAAACCGTTCAATGTTAAACGGATTTCCTGCTGTTAATTATGGTGTCAGTGGCTGTATGGATGTATTAGATAGTGTTAATGTGCCTCTTCAAGCAAGACATGGCACACCTGATGCCAGATTGTTATCGGAAATCATTCATGCTGCGGGATGGACTTCTAATGAAGGTGGGGGTATTTCTTATAACCTACCTTATGCTAAAAATGTTAGTTTAGAAGATACTATTTATTATTGGCAATATTGTGATAGATTAGTAGGATTTTATGAGGAAAATGGTATCTCAATTAATAGAGAACCTTACGGACCATTAACTGGAACTTTAGTACCACCCTGTATTTCAAATACGGTTGCAATTATTGAAGCCTTACTAGCAGCTGAACAAGGGGTAAAAAACATTACAGTTGGTTATGGGATGGGGGGGAACATTATTCAAGATGTTGCCGCAATGAGAGCTTTAGAAGAACAAACTACTCACTACTTAGCAAAGTATGGCTATCAAGATGTTTTAGTAACGACTGTTTTTCACCAGTGGATGGGTGGGTTTCCCACTGATGAATTAGAAGCAACGGGATTGATTGCTTTTAGTTCAACCGTTGCCGCACTGGCGAATTCTACAAAGATGATCACAAAAACACCTTTAGAATCAGTGGGTGTTCCAACCAAAGAAGCAAATGCGACAGGGATTAGAATCTCTAAATATATTACTAAGATGTTAAAAGATCAAAAATACGAAGAGAATGATACTTTAACTGATGAAATTAATCAAATTAGAAAAGAAGTAGATAGCATCTTATATCATGTTTATCGATTAGGGGATGGTGATTTAGCCATTGGGACTGTCAAGGCATTTGAAATGGGTATATTAGATATACCATTTGCACCTTCTAAATTTAATCAAGGTAAAATTATGCCAGCTAGAGATAATGAAGGGTGTATTAGAATATTAGATTTTGGAAATTTAGGATTGAATGATGATATAAAAATGTTTCACAAGAAGAAGTTAGAAGAACGCGCTAAATTTGAAAATCGAGAAGTGTCTTTTCAAATGACGATTGATGACATTTACGCAGTATCCAATGGATCACTGGTTGGTAGAGGGATAAAGGAGAAATAAGAATGAAAATAGTTGATGTTGTTTTTACAAAAGGGTTTACTGGTTTTTATTTTGATGACCAAAAGGCGATTAAATCAGGGTTAGCTGAAGTTGATGGAAACTTTATTTTTGGTCAACCTGTTACAAAAGGATTTACCAATATTAGACAAGCAGGTGAATCTGTATCAATTCAATTAATTTTGAGTAGTGGTCAAGTTGCGATCGGTGACTGTGCTGCAGTTCAATATAGTGGTGTTGGAGGAAGAGATGAATTATTTTTAGCTGATAAATATATCCCTTTTCTAGAAAATGAAATTAAACCACTATTAATTGGTTTTAATGTAGATAGTTTTAAACAAAATGCTGAATATTTTGACCATTTATTAATTAATAACAAAAGATTACATACAGCGATTCGCTATGGATTGAGTCAAGCCTTTTTACATGCAACTGCCTTAAAAAATAAAACGACAATGGCAGAAGTGATTAGAAAAGAATATGATCTCCCTGTCCATGATTATAAACAAGTGGATATATTTTCTCAATCAGGCGATGATAGATATAACAACGCTGATAAAATGATTATGAAACGTGTTCCTGTTATCTCACATGGACTATTTAATAACGCTATGACAAAAGTGGGACAAAATGGGGAAAAATTAGTTGATTATATTATTTGGTTAAAAAATAGAATTATGCAATTTCATAATGGGTCTTATACCCCAATTCTTCATTTAGACGTTTATGGTTCATTAGATACTATTTTTAATAATGATTATGAAAAGATGCTAAACTTCTTACTAAAACTTGAAGAAACAGCAAAACCATATAAATTAAGAATTGAAGGTCCTGTAGATTTAGGCAACCAAGAAGACACTTTACAGATGTTAGTTAAACTCACTGCAGGATTAGATGCTAAAGGTTCTATATTGGAACTTGTGGCAGATGAATGGTGCAACACATTAGAAGATATTAAGTTATTTTGTGATGTTAAAGCCGGTCATATGATTCAAGTTAAAACACCTGATCTAGGCAGTGTTAGTAATACGGTTGAAGCATTATTATATTGTAAGGAAAAAGGCATTGGGGCATATTGTGGTGGAACTTGTAATGAAACCAATGTTTCAGCACAAGTTACAACGAATATTGCGATAGCTTGTGAAGCCAAACAAATATTAGCTAAACCAGGGATGGGTGTTGATGAAGGTTATATGATTTGTTATAACGAAATGCACCGTGTCATTAGTTTAGCCAACAGAGTGAAACCTATCTTAAAGGAGCGAAAGTATGCGAGAAAACCAAGCAGGATCAGTTGAAAGTAGTGATTGCAGGATAACGGTTCGTAAACAACAAGGTATTACAGTTGAAGTAAAAAGTATCGTTTATGAACTCTATGGAGAACAAATTAAAAATTTAATATTAGACACTTTAAAACGTAAAAATATCAAAGATATTTACGTCTTGTGTGAAGATAAAGGAGCTGTTGATTTTGTGATAGTTTCTCGTTTAGTTACTGCACTTAAACGTTTGGAAAATAGCAATGAGTAGAAGTTTACTGTTCATTCCTGGTAACAATCCATCAATGATTCAAAATAGTGATTTGTACGAGGCAGATGCTGTTATCTTTGATTTAGAAGATTCGGTCCTGTTACAACATAAAGATGCCGCAAGAGATCTGGTTAAAACATATTTAGAACAGTTAAACCTTTTAAGTTGTCAAGTGATTGTAAGAATTAATGGGATGGAAACACCGTTTTTAAAGATGGATTTAGAAGCCTTAGCATATGATTATGTTGACGCTTTTATGATCCCAAATGCGACACATGGGGCGATTGAGTATGTCACCAATCAAATTAAAGAATTAGAACAATTTCGACACCTAAAAAAAGAAATTAAATTAATTCCTATTGTTGAAACACCCTATGCTTTATTACAAGTAAAAGAGATAATGAAAATGGATAGAGTCAGTGGTGTATTATTTGGAGCTGAAGATTATTCAACGAATATGTCAATTAAAAGAACCAAACAAGGGGAAGAAATTTTATTCGCGAGAAATATGATTTCTATTGCAGCTAAAGCATATAACAAAGAAGCTTATGATACACCTTTTACGGATGTAAATGATATTAACGGCTTAAAAGAAGATGTTAAATTGGCTAAGCAACTGGGATTTAGCGGTAAAGCAGCTATTCATCCAAGGCAAATTGATACTATCAATGAACTTTTTTCACCTTCAAAAGAAGATATTTTATACGCCGAAAGAATACTTAAAGAGGCAAAAAAAGATACCAAAGGTGTATTTAGTATTGAAGGTAAAATGATTGATGCTCCGATTATTGCAAGAGCTCAAAAAATTATGACTCAAGCTAAATTGTATGGTTTATTAGGTGAAACAAATGATTAAGAAACTTTTTACCACAACTGAGGCTTATAAAGAAGAAACTTACAAGAAAGTTGAACCTATTTATTCAGTTATAAAAGATAAACTCGTTCTTAACATCGATCAACTTTTAGATCAGTTAAACCTAAAAGATAATATGACAATTTCCTTCCATCACCATTTAAGAAACGGTGATGGTGTTTTAAATAAAATCATGGATTATATTCATAATCGTCATATAAGTAATATCACCTTAGCGGCTTCTTCAATATTTCCAGTCCACGAACCAATAATTAAGTATATTAAAACAGGGACTATTTCAAAGATAGTCACGTCTTATTTAAATGGACCGGTTGCAAGAGCAGTTAGCCAAGGTATGCTAAAAGATCAAATTATTATGCAAACTCATGGTGGGAGAGCCAGAAGTATCGAAACTGGGGAAATGACTATTGACGTTGCTTTCATTGCTTTATCATGTGCTGATAAAAATGGAAATGGAAATGGTAAATATGGTAATAATGCTTTTGGACCAGTCGGTTATTCGATTGCCGATATGATGTATGCAAAGCAAGTTGTTGTGATTACTGATAATCTGGTGGATGATGTCATTTATTCGGAAATAGAAGCAAAATATGTTGATTATGTTCTTAAAATAGATTCAATCGGTGATCAAGCCTCAATTGTTTCAGGAACAACTCAAATCACAAAGGATCCAATCGGTATTAAAATTGCAAAAGATACCACAAAGGTATTAGATTTACTAGGTTTAATAAAACCAGGGTTCTCGATGCAAACTGGTGCAGGTGGTGTCAGTTTGGCGGTTGCTAGTGAGGTTTACCAAATAATGGAAGAAAGAAATATAAAGGGTTCTTTTATTTCAGGTGGTATTACAGGCTATTTTGTCAAAATGTTAGAAGAAAATAAAATGGATAAATTGTATGATGTACAGTGTTTTGATTTTGAGGCTGTTAGATCTTACCGAGAAAATAAAAATCATATTGGTATGTCTGCATCTAAATATGCCAATCCATTTAATAATCCAGTTGTGAATAACTTGGATTTTACAATTCTAGGGGCTACTGAAATTGATGTAAATTACAATGTTAATGTGACAACCGATTCGTTTGGTTACATTATTGGTGGGTCTGGTGGACATGCTGATTCAGCTTATGGTGCAAAAGTAACTATAATAACAACACAAGTGATGAAATCAAGAATGCCTATTATTAAAGATAAAGTTACTACGATTACAACCCCTGGAGATTCGGTTGATATATTAGTTACTGAAAGAGGTATTTCTATTAATCCCAAGCGCGTAGATTTAATAAATCAATTAAAAGACAAAATAAAATTGTATACGATCCAAGAACTACAAGAGATTTGTTATCGGATTACGGGTAAACCAGTAAAAATAGAGAACGGGGATAAAGTAATTGGTATAATAGAATACAGAGATGGATCAATTATTGATTATCTTTATAAAAAATAAGCAGGTGATTTCTTGGAAGCAGTATTAAATTCCAGAGAGAAAAAAGCAAAACAAATTCAATCATTATTAAAAGTCGAACAGGTCGTAGTTTCCTTAAAAGCAAATATACCGGGAAATGAAAAAGATATTAATGAAGCGTATATTTTATTACACATATTTAGTGGTATTTTGCTTAATAAATATCCTGAGGCAAAATTAAATGTTTTTAATTCACCTGAAGGTCCTTATTGTTTGTTTACTAGTATTGGAGAAGACCCTCATCGCTTAAAAAAAGTATTTATTGAGATAGAAGAAACCCATCCTTTAGGAAGATTTATTGACTTTGATGTACATTGTTCAGATAATAGTCTTTCTAGAAGTGATTTTGGATTAACAAATAGAAAATGTTTAATTTGTGAAAAAGAGGCATGGGTTTGTATAAAGGAGCGAACGCATAATCCAGCTGATTTGACAATGATTGTTAAGGATAATGTCCACTATTATGTGAAACAAGTTTTAGAAGAAGTATTGGTCAAATCTTTTCTTCTTGAACTGGATTTAGAGCCTAAATTCGGATTAGTCACTAAATCTTCAAACGGTTCACATCAAGACATGAATTACGATATAATGAAATCATCTGTTTTTACGATTGTACCTTATTTGATTGATATGTATGAGGTTGGTTATTCTGTAGCTGATGTAAGTATTGCTTTTGAAAAAGTAAGAAGTATGGGTAAACAAGCTGAAAAAGCGATGTTAAAAAACACCAATGGGATAAATACCTATAAAGGAGCAATCTTTTTATTGGGAGTTATTCTTACTAGTTTAGGAGCTTTACATCAAAGTAAGTTTTCTCAAGATTTAACAAATATTATACAAAAAATGACTTCAAAAATACTAAATGAATTAGAAGGACAAGCAAAAACATTTGGAATAAAAGCCTATCAAGAACACAAATTTTATACCGCTAGACATGAAGTGTATTATGGGATACCTTCTGTATTAGAAGCGTTAAGTTTTTTAAATCGATATCAAAATAGAGACCAAGAAGCTTTAATGATGACTCTAATTACAATAATTTCACTTAAAAATGACACAGTGGCATTAAAAAGAGCTGGGTCAATAACTAAATATGAATCAATAGTTGATTTAATTAGTTCTATTAAAACATTTGATATTGATCAAATTAGTCAGGTGACCAATATTTGCGTTAAAGAAAATATGAGTTTTGGCGGTTCAGCGGATATTTTAATTGCAGCGATATTTTTAGATTTAATTGTTGATCATTTAGCATAAAAAAAGTAGGATGCCCTACTTTTATTTTTTGAAATCTGATGAAGCATTAATAATATTTTTAAGTTCATCTAGTTTGACTGAACAGGTTTTCGCTTTATAACAATGACAACTCGATTTTTGGGGTTGTTTTTTTATGAACTTAAAATAAATAATAGCACCAATTAAAAGTAATACTAAAAGTAAAATAATCATATCAATTAATTTCATTATAACCCTCCCAAGCTTAAAATATTAAATATTACAACGGCTAACACGTATGCAAATAATGTTTGAAATAAAACAGCAAATGTAACTTTCTTAAAACTACCTAATTCAGTTCGCATTGCTGTAATAGAAGCTATACAAGGAGCACTGAATAAATTGAAAACCATAAAACTGATTGCACTTGAGGTAGTAAAAAATGAGAACATTTGTGATGTGAAAATATCAGATGATCCTGACACGCCAGCTATTACTTGCATTGAACTAACAACCTGTTCTTTAGCAATTAGACCTTGAAGAGCAGAAACACTGCTAGCCCACGACAATTCACCTAATAATGGGTAAAATGTATAGGCGATAAACTTGCCAATATAAGCTAATATGCTTTCTTCAATGGGAACACCATAAACAAAATTAAAATTAAAAGAAATTAAAACCCACACAATAACACTTGATAAGACAATTATAGTTGTCGCATTTTTAATAAAATCCCACGTTTGCCCAACCACATCTTTGATTAAATACTTCAGATTAGGTAATTTGTATGATGGAAGTTCTGATAAAAATCCGCTTGAGGGTGTAATTTTGAACAAATACTTGATAATCATCGCAGAAAGAATTATTACTATAATAGCTAACAAGTATAATACAAAAACAATGAATCCACTATTGGTTTTAAAAAACATCGACGCAAATAATGTAATCAGTGGTAACTTAGCGCTACAAGGAACCATCGGTGTTAACATGATTGTTAAATCACGTTCTTGTTTATTTTCGATAGTTTTTGTGGAATATATGGCTGGTACTGAACAACCACTACCTAGTATGAATGGAATCAAAGCTCTTCCTGATAATCCAAATTTTCTGAAAAGTTTATCAAATAGAAAAGCTATTCTAGTCATGTAACCACTTGATTCTAAAATATTAATGAATAAAAATAAGACAATCAGTTGAGGTACAAAACTTATCATAACCCCTGCTCCAGAAATTACACCATCAATCAATAAACTTCGACTCCAAGGACTAGCTCCTAAATCAGTTAATGTATTGTTTAGATAACTAGAGAATGATTGAATCAATTTTGAAATCAAATCAATACTGAGTGTCCCTATAAAACCGACCGATACACTATAAATGACTAACATAATAATTAAAAATATAGGAATAGCCAAATATTTATTTAGAAGTATTTTGTCGATTTTTTCAGTCCGTAATTCATATTTAGAAATACTAATTGAAGCCATAGATATTAGTTTTGAAATTAAATTGTAACGTTGTTCAGCAAACACTTCATACAAGTCTTCATCATACATAGATTTAAGTTTATTTTGCGAAGAAATTATCTCGCTTGTTGAGGGATTTGTATCTTCTAATAGCTTTAGAGCGTAATATCTTTTATGTAAGACATCCAATGAAGATGAAATAAGATTGATTTCTTGTTCCACAGGAGAAGGATAAATTGGTGGTCTTTTACCTGATAAATAATCGTTTGTCGTGATTTTACATATTAACTCTGTAATTCCTATATTTTTAGTGGCACTAATATTTAGAAACGATACACCAAAACGTTTTTCAAGAGTTTTAGTAAATATTTGAGATGTTTGATGTTTTAATTTATCAGACATATTTAGCGCAACGATAATAGGAATATCTAGATCTAATAATTGGGTTGTTAAATAAAGGTTTCTTTCTAAGGAAGTTATATCTACCACATTTACGATTAAATCAACCTTCTCATTTAGAATGTAAGATAATGTAATTTCTTGTTCAGGTGAATGAGGACTTAGCGAGATGATTCCTGGAAGATCAATTAGTTTAATATTAGTTTTTAAAATTGATCCCTCTTTAAAATCTATTGTCGCTCCTGGATAGTTCGCCACCTTTTGATTCGTGCCTGTTAATTTATTAAAAAGAGTTGTTTTACCACTGTTTTGGTTACCTACTAACACAATGTTCATATTAGATCACCCTGTATTAAACTAAGATATTTATTTTCAATTGCAAGGTTATAACCTCTTAAACGAATATTGACAGGATCACCTAGTGGAGCATAACTTATAATTGTTATTTCAACACCTTTTGTTATACCTAAATCATTTAAACGATGTTTAACAATTAAATCATCAGACACTATTTTAGTTACTTTAAACCGGTTATTAATTTTTAGTTCCGACATTAACATACTATCCCTCACCAACATTATTTATAGTAAGTGATTGTGTCAAGTTAATCAACCTAAATCATAATTAATCTAAATAATATTATAAATAAAAAACACTTCAATATTTAAAGAAGTGTTTTCATCAAACAAACTATTTTTTATACTTATTAATTCCTTCAGTGAATAAATCTTTACCATGAACATCATAAGTAACAACTACAGGAAAACGTTCGACTTCATAACGATAAATAGCCTCACTACCGAGTTCAAGAAAAGCAATGATTTCACTTTTTTTAATGGTTTGACTAATAAGTGCAGCGGCACCACCAACTGCTGATAAATACAGAGCACGTTTAACAGGTAACAAAGATTTAAATGAATCACTTCTTGGGCCTTTACCAATCATGACATTAAATCCTAAATCAATAAATGCCTCGGCATAAGCATCCATACGATAACCAGAAGTAGGACCAGATGAGCCGACTATATCACCAGGTTTAGTAGGGCTTGGACCAGTATAATAGATAACATTCGTTTCTAACCTAAAAGGTAATGATTCACCACGGTTTAGCATTTCTGTAATTTTTTTATGCGCTTGATCTCTGCCAGTATAGATAACACCAGTAATGTAAATCGTATCGCCAACATGAAGTTTTTGAATATCATCTTGTGTAATAGGGGTATATATTTCCATTGTTGCCTCCTATAAAACTATTGATTTATGCCTAGCGGCATGACATTGAATATTAATTGCAACAGGTAAACTAGCAACATGACAAGGATAAGTGTTTATTTTAACAGCCAAAGCTGTTACTGTTCCACCAAATCCCATTGGGCCAACCCCAAGTTTATTAATTTCATCAAGCCACTCTTTTTCTAATCTTCGGTTAATAGGATCTAAAGATTCATCAGAGATATCACGCATAACAGCTTCTTTAGCTAGTAGGGCAGATTTTTCCAAGTTACCGCCAATCCCGATACCAACTACTAAAGGTGGACAAGGCTTTCCACCACTTTCAAAAATAGTCTTTAAAACAAGATTTTTAACACCTTCAACACCATCTGAAGGCGTCAACATTTTAACTAAACTCATATTTTCACTGCCAGCACCTTTAGGGGCGACAGATATTTTGATTTTGCTTCCTGGAACTATTTTAATGTGTAAGATTGCGGGTGTGTTATCATTGGTGTTTTCTCTATTAAAAGGGTGTTTAACCATTGATTTTCTTAAATAGTGGTTTACATAAGCCTCTTTAACCCCTTCGTTAACTGCTTTTTCAAGATCGCCTACAAAGCATACCTCACTACCCATTTCAATAAAAACTACCGATACGCCGGTATCCTGACACATAGGGACATGTTTTTCTTTTGCAAGAAGGTCATTGTCAATAATTTGTTGTAGGACACTTTTACCTAATTCAGATGACTCATCGTTAAAAGCTTTATTTAATGATTCTAACAAATCATTATTGATGTTTTCGGCGGCATCAACAAATAGTAATTTGACGGCTTCTTTAATTATTTTTAAATCTATTTCTCTCATAGTATCTCTCCCATACTCATTTTAAGCCAGATCAAGATTTTAGTCAACGAATCAGAGCTAGTAAAAGTAAAAAGATTTCACCTATTTATATATAATGATACGAGTACGCGCGAGTAAAATAAAAAAAATCAAAAAAAGTGTTTTTTTTAGTTGACTTTAGATTTTAATTAAGATAGAATAAAAAAGGTCGCTTTAGACAAACCAATAATTATATGAAGTTTATTACCATAAATCTTGATATATTCTTGTTGACAAGATGCTTTTATAATGTTAATATATAAAAGCGCACTTAAAGCGCAATAGGTCTTTGAAAACTGAATAATGATGAATAAATTATACGAACAAACAAAAAACAATTCTAAATGAGATTTAGAAAACAAAGCTAGAAAAATATAAAGCTAGACAAACAAAACGTTAAAATAAAATT
>JAQUCY010000079.1 GCA_028685975.1 Acholeplasmataceae bacterium
TTGTTAAATACTCCCTTAAGGCTATAACGCTCATTTGTCCAAGAGGAACTTGACGTTCTTTAGATCCCTTCCCTAGTATTTTAACATAACTTGCCGTTAAATGTATATCACTTATCTTTAAGTTTAGTAATTCAGAGACTCTAAGGCCAGAACCATAGATCAGTTCAAGAAGTGCTAAATTACGTAAATCTAAAGGTTCAGTCCCTTTTACGTGTTCAATTAGCCTAATTACCTCATCAACAGATAAAACATCGGGTAAATTTCTTTCTATTTTTGGCGCTTCAATAGCACTGGAAACATCTTCAGATGTTTCTTTCTCTAATAATAGAAACTGATGAAAGCCTTTAATACTTGAAAGCTTTCTTGAGGTCGATTTAGCTGATAAATCACGGTTCTTAAGGCTTTTTAGGTAAGCGAGGATATCTGGCTTAGTTATTTGTTCAACCCGCTTAATCTTGCGGTATTTGTCAAGAAAGGTAATATATTGAGTTATATCCCTTAAATAGGCATCAATTGTGTTTTCGGATAAGCCTTTTTCCCGTTTTAAATAATAACCATATTCATTTTTTAGGAATATCATATGAATTCACCTAATATTTGATTAGAAACAAATAAACCTTTCTTTGTAAATCTTAAGTAATCATTTTTAACTTCCATATAAGCATCAGCAATAAACGCATTTAACTTAGGAAAATCTACTAATGGATTTCTATTAAAACGTTTATTAACATCAATTAAAGAGATACCGTCAGTTTTTCTTAACCCAAATATTAAATAATCTTGATACATCATAAATTCAGTTTGAGCTTCAATGGTTATATTAGAATTAGTAATGTATTCAGTGATATTGGTTGTATGGTAATATCTATTTTTACCATCAAACCCGTGTGCACCGGCACCAATAGCCTCATAAGGCTCTAAAGACCAATATAAGGAGTTATGTAGGCTCTTTGTGTCCTCTGATTTAGAGAAATTAGACACTTCATATTGTTTAAATCCTAATTTAGGTAAGTAATCTAAGATAAACTCAAACATATCCGCTTCAATGTCAATATCCAGTGGTTTATAAAGATTTCTTTTATATAAGTTATAAAACGTGGTATTTTTCTCTAAGATTAAAGAATAATAAGACAAATGTGTAATATCCAATAAATTTAACATATCTAAATCTTCTTTTACAGCATCAATGCTCTGGCCTGGTAAAGCAAATATTAAATCAACACTAACATTAGTTATACCGGCAGTCTTTAATGATTTAACTGTATCAAACACTTGTTGATTGTTATGTTTACGGTTTAATTTATGCAATACTTGTTCATTAAATGTTTGCACCCCAAGAGATACTCTATTAACACCATACTTTTTAAAAATCAACCCTTTTTCATGGGTATAGGATTCTGGATTAACTTCAATGGTAAATTCTTTGGTTTTTTGATCTAAAAAAATACCTAATAAGTATTCAAGTTGTTTAGGACTTAACATAGATGGTGTCCCACCACCAATATAAATTGTGTCAAATATATTATTTTTCACACGAGAATATTCATTTTTAAGGGTTGACAAATAATCATCAATCATTTGTTGATTTTTTGGCACCCGTTTGCAGAAATCACAATAAAAACAAATGTGTTCGCAAAATGGAATATGAACATACAAACCTTTCATAGTTATCACCTTTGAAATTATTATAACATGGTTAACATAATATAGGAAGAGAAAAGAAAAAAGTGACAAAAGTCACTTAATTCATTATATTAAAGCGGCATCAATTTCTAATAATTCCTCTTTAGTAAATTCTAAATTTTCTAAAGCTTTCAAGTTATCCTCTAGTTGAGATAATTTTGAAGTTGAGATTAAAACGCTTGTGAGTTTAGGATTTCTAAGTGCCCAAGCTAATGCCATTTGTGCGATATTTTGACCACGACGTTTGCTGATTTCATCTAATTTTACTAATTTATTTCTTAGTTCATCGGTGATATCTTTTTCAGTAAACCAAATCGCAGCTTTATTTTTAGCACGGGAATCTTCAGGAATATCTTTGATGTATTTATTCGTTAATTTACCTTGAGCAAGTACACTATATGTGATTGTACCGCCACCTAAATTAAATTGAGTCTCTAATAGATTATCGTCTTCGATCCATCTATTTAACATGGAATAACTTGGTTGTGTAATAACGTATGGAACATGCATCTCATCTAACAGTTTATGCGCGTCTTTAAGCTGTTTTGAGTTATAATTTGACAGTCCAACATATAACGCTTTACCTTGTAAAACGATATCTCTTAAAGCAGTCATTGTTTCTCTTAAATCCGTATTTGGATCATATCTGTGATGATAGAAAATATCCACGTAATCAAGGCCTAATCTCGCTAAAGATTGGTCAATTGATGCCATTAAGTACTTTCTTGATCCAAAATCACCATATGGACCTGGCCACATGTAATAACCAGCTTTTGTAGAAATGACAATTTCATCTCTATAAGGCATTAAAACCTCTTTTAAAATTCTCCCAAACACTTTTTCCGCATTACCAGCAGGTGGACCGTAGTTATTAGCTAAGTCAAAATGTGTAATTCCGCTATCAAAACATTTCAAAATCATTGCTTTACAGGTTTCATAATCATTATCTTCGCCAAAATTGTACCAAAGACCAAATGATAATACAGGGAGTTTAAGCCCTGAAGTGCCCAATCTTCTATAAAGCATATTCTCATATCTTTTTTCATTTGCAATATACATAATTTCACCATCCTCTCTTTATTATAACATTAAAAAAGGACATGATAGCCATCATGTCCACAATTTTAATAAATTTACAATAATTAATCGTCACTGCTAAGTATGGTTAAGAAAGCTTCTTGAGGAATTTCTACTCGTCCGATAGATTTCATTTTCTTCTTTCCTTCTTTTTGTTTTTCTAAAAGTTTACGTTTTCTTGAGATATCTCCACCATAACATTTTGAAATAACGTCTTTTCTTAAAGCCTTAATGGTTTCTCTGGCGATAACTTTGTTACCGATTGCCGCTTGAACAGGGATTTCAAACATTTGTCTAGGTATAATGTCTTTTAGTTTTAGACAAAGGTTTCTACCTCTTGAATAGGCAAAATCTCTATGAACGATTGAAGATAACGCGTCAACGACTTCACCATTTAATAAGATATCTAACTTAACTAGTTTTGATACTTTATAATCGGATAAATCATAATCGAATGAAGCATAACCACGGGTTACACTCTTTAATTTATCGAAAAAGTCATAAACGATTTCGGATAGAGGCAATTCGTATTTAATCTCAACTCTTGTTGGGTCAAGATAATTCATTGTTTCAAAGATACCACGTTTCTTTTGCGCTAAATCCATTACAGGTCCAATATAATCTGATGGACATAGAATGGTTGCTTTAACGTAAGGTTCCATAATGGTCTCAATTTCTTGAGGTGAAGGTAATTTAGAAGGGTTATCGACTTCAATTTGGGTGTGATTTGTCAAATTAACCTTGTAAATAACGCTTGGAGCGGTTGCGATTAGCTCAATTCCAAATTCTCTTTCGATTCTTTCTTGAACAACTTCCATATGAAGTAATCCTAAGAATCCCGCACGATATCCAAATCCTAATGCTACTGATGATTCAGGTTCATAAACCAATGAAGCATCAGTTAAAGCTAATTTTTCTAAAGCATCTTTAAGATCATTATAACGTTCTGTTTCAATTGGGTATAATCCACTAAACACCACAGGGTTTAATGGTCTATAGCCAGGGAACGGGTTTTTGGTTGGGTTTTCTTTTAAAGTAATCGTATCACCTACGTGTACGTGATCAATAACTTTAATGGATGCGGTTAGATAACCTACATCACCCGGCAACAAGATATCTTTCTTTAATTCTTTTGGAGTGTGAACCCCAACTTCAACAACTTCATATGTGGCATCAGTTGCCATCATTTGTATGATATCGCCTTTTTTAACAGCGCCATTTCTAACTCTAATAAATGGTATTGCGCCTCTGAAGGGGTCGAAAATTGAGTCAAAGATCAAAGCTTCTAATGGTCTATTAGGTGATCCCTCTGGTGCAGGTATGTATTTTACGATTGCTTCTAATACATCTTCAATACCTAACCCACTTTTTGCTGATACTAAAACAGCATTATCGGTTGGAATCCCAATAATGTCTTCGATTTCTTTTAGTACTTTCTCAGGATTTGCGTTAGGTAAATCAATTTTATTAATAACAGGAATTATTTCTAAATTATTTTCTAAAGCTAAATAGACATTCGCTAGGGTTTGAGCTTGAATGCCTTGTGCAGCGTCAACAACTAATAAAGCCCCTTCGCATGCGGCTAAACTTCTAGATACTTCATAAGTAAAGTCGACGTGTCCTGGTGTATCAATCAAGTGAAAGATATAGTCATTACCATCTTTTGCTTGATATAAAACTTCTACAGCAGTTAATTTAATTGTAATACCGCGTTCTCTTTCTAAATCCATCCCATCCAACATTTGAGATTTCATATCTCGCTTTTCAACTGTTTGCGTTTTTTCTAAGATTCTATCAGCTAAGGTTGATTTTCCGTGGTCGATATGGGCGATAATAGAAAAGTTTCTAATATATTTTTGTCTGTCTTTCATTTTTACCCCTACTTCTTTATAACATTAAGATTTTATCATTATTTGTAAAAATTAGCAATCAATGGTTATTATAATCTGAACTCACTTAATTAAAAACGTTTTCACCGATATTAACTTAATGTCGCTATTGCAAAGTTATTGTAAAAACCTTATAATGTAACTGAAGAATTAAAAACTGGAGGAAAAATAAATGAAAAAAGTTTTTGCACTTCTTTTCGCTGCTATTGCGGTTTTATCATTAGCTGCATGTAGTGAAAAAGAATTCAAAGTAGACGGTGAGTTTACTGCGTTTGAACCAGGTGTTAGCGGAAATGCGCAAATGGTTACTACTGTTACTGTTAAAGTTGAAAAAGGTAAAATTGTATCTTACAACATTGACGTAAGACAAGGGAAACGTACTGAAGTTGCTGGTGATCCTGTAACTTATACATTCACTTGGAATGAAAAGACCAAAAAAGAACTT
>JAQUCY010000011.1 GCA_028685975.1 Acholeplasmataceae bacterium
AATCGTCGTAATTTTATCAAGCTTATTGACTTTTACAACGATGCCTACTGATATCACAAACGGTTTAGAATCATTGTTAAAACCATTAAAAGTTATCCGCTTTCCAGTTAGTGAACTTGCGATGATGTTAAGCTTAACTTTAAGATTTATTCCTACATTATTAGAAGAAACCGGGAAAATTATGAAGGCTCAGGCTTCTAGAGGGGTAGATTTTAATGAATCTAAATTTAAAGATAAGGTATCTCAAGTAATATCACTTTTAATTCCAATATTTGTTGTTTCATTTAAACGAGCTGAAGATTTAGCTAATGCGATGGAGGCCAGAGGTTATATTGTCGGTGGAAAGAGAACAAAAATAGATGTGATGAAATTTAGGATGATTGATTTAGTAGCCATTGTTGTCTGTTTCAGTTTACTAACACTCTCAATTCTATTGAGAACAGGTGTGATTCACATTGCGTTATAAGTTAACAGTTTCTTATGATGGAACGAATTATCATGGTTTTCAATCTCAAACCAATGGAAACTCCATTGAGGCTGAATTGAACAAAGCATTAACAAAATTAATCAATAAACCGATAAAAGTGGTTGGTTCTGGTAGAACAGATAAAGGGGTTCATGCAAAAGGTCAAGTTGTTCATTTTGACAGCCCTTTGAATATTCCGGCTTATAATTATTTAAGTGCGATTAATAGTTTTCTACCTAATGATATTAAAGCTGTTGAAATAGAAAAAGTTGATAAAGATTTTCACGCTAGACATAGTGCTTTAAAAAAGACTTATCAGTATGTCATTGGGACACAATATAATCTATTTAATAGAAATCATGAAGCCTTTATTAAGTATCCCTTAGATATCGACTTAATGAATCAGGCAATCAAAAAGTTTATCGGGACACATGATTTTAAGGGTTTTTCAGGCTATGTAAAAGATAAACCTACCATTAAAGTAATTTATGAAGCAAATCTTGAAGTCAAAGAAGATAAAATCTATTTAACATTTACAGGGAATGGATTTTTAAAGTATATGGTTAGAAGAATGGTTGGAACCATCATTGAAATAGGATTAAAGAGAATTTCATTAGATGTGATTGATGAAATATTTTTAACCAAAAATAGTAGTTTGTGCGGCAAAACCGCAAGCCCAGAAGGGTTATATTTAATTAAAGTTTATTATTAGGAGGATTAACAATGTTTATAACATTTGAAGGTGGAGAAGGATCAGGAAAAACCTCTCTTATAAAAGAAGTATCTAAATGGATGATTGAAAGAGGAAAAGAAACTCTAACGACCAGAGAGCCAGGTGGTTCTTTTATTGCTGAACAAATAAGAAAGGTAATCTTAGATAATAATAATGTTGATATGAGTCCAAAAACGGAAGCATTATTATTTGCAGCATCGAGAATTCAACACTTAGAAGAGATCATTTTACCAGCTTTAAATGACAATAAAATTGTTTTGTGTGACCGGTATATAGATTCAAGTTTAGCTTACCAAGGTTATGCCAGAGGATTGGGGTTAGAAGCGATTTTGAAAGCCAATAACTTTGTTTTAGGACACATGCCTAATTACACAGTATATATAGATGTAGATCCAGAAATTGGGCTAAATAGAGCGCATTCGAGAGGGATGGCTAATAGATTAGATAATGAAACCTTGACTTTTCATCAAAAAGTAAGGGAAGGCTATGTGTTGATTAGTGAAATGTATAAAGAACGTTTTATAATTGTTGATGGCAATTGTGATATGAAGACTTTAGTAGAAAGAACCATCACGAAATTAAAGGATGTTTTAAAATGGTAGAAAGCAAAGCGGCTGAAATTGTTGATTTGTTTCAAAAGGCCATTAAGAATGACCGTTTAAGTCATTTATATTTAATAAATGGTCCTAGAGGAACTGGGAAGAAAGCCTTAAGTTATAAAATTTCAGCAATCCTATTAAAAACAACCGAAGAAGCATTAACGAAAGGTCATATGAATCTGTTTTTTATTGAACCTCAAGGACAAAGTATTAAGAAAAAACAAATTGAAGATCTTCAAGAAGAATTTTCTAAAACGTCACTTGTTAGTGGTAAAAGAGTTTATATTATTGATCATGTTGAAACCATGACTAATGAGGCTTCCAATAGTCTACTAAAATTTTTAGAAGAACCCGTATCAAGTTTAACTGTGGGATTACTTTTGACGGACAATATTGAACAAGTTATTAAAACGATTGTTTCAAGAAGTCAAATAATTAATTTGCCTGGTTTAAGTGAAGAGACATTAACAGACCAATTACTTAGTCAAGGCGTTTCACCATTAAAAAGTGAATTATTACCTTTTTTAAATAAAGATGTAGATGCTCTATTAGAAATGTCAAAAGACCCGACCATTGAAATGGTAATCAATGCGTTTGATAAGTTTGTTGATGCAATGATAGAAAAGAAAAACTTATGGATATACACAGATAAAGAATTAATGATTCTTAAATCAGATAAAAATTTAATGATCTATTTTTTACAAATGTTATTAATATTTTATTTAGATTTGTACAAGGTGGTCAATAATGAAGAAGTATCTATAAAAAGTTTCAAAGTTAAATATGCTTCATTCAAACATATAAACAAGGATAAAATTCAAGCGAATCTAGATGAGATTCATTCACTTTTAGTCAGAATCAATTATAATATTAATAGTGATATAGCATTCAATCAAATGATTTTAAATATAAGTTAGGAGTTTTAGTTATGCAAGTATGCGAAGTCCAGTTTAGACAAGCTGGTAAAAGATATTATTTTAGTCCAAATGGTTATCAATTAAACCACGGTGATTTTGTCGTAGTGGAAACAGTTAGAGGAATAGAGTTGGGTAAAGTCATGGGGGGCTTAAAGGAAGTTGTTGATGAGCAATTAAATAATGAAGTTAAATCAATATTAAGAATCGCCACACCTGAAGATATTGAAGAATCAAATTATAACTCGACTTTAGAAGAAGAAGTTGTTAAAACAACTAAAGCTTTAGTGAAACAAAATGAACTAGAAATGAAAGTTTTAGCGGGTGAATATACCTTGGATAGAGACCGCTTGGTTATTTATTTCGAAGCAGATTCTAGAGTTGATTTTAGACAGCTGGTTAAAGATTTAAATGAAGTTTATAAAACAAGAATTGAGTTAAGACAAGTTGGTTCAAGAGATGGGGCTAAATTCATTGGTTCAATAGGACCTTGTGGATTAATCACGTGTTGTACAACTTATTTAGGAACGTTTGAGAATGTTTCTATTAAAATGGCAAAAAACCAAAATTTAAGTTTAAATCCACAAAAAATTAGTGGGGCATGTGGCAAATTATTGTGTTGTATAAAGTATGAAAATGAAGCCTATGAAGAACTGAGAGAAGATATGCCGGATATGAATGAAATTGTTGATACACCTGATGGTAGTGGAAAAGTGACGAGTATTCAACTGATTAAGAGACAGGTAAGAGTCCTATTCCCTGATGATAACGCAGAAACATATAAAATTACAGAGGTTAAAAGACGTGGTCATAAAAAATGATTTACTAGGCTATCCAAGACTAGATATTTATCAAGATAGCGAGATGTTTCATTTTTCAATTGATTCAATGTTATTGGCTGATTTTGTAAGAATAAAAAAAGGAACAAAAAAAATACTAGATTTGGGAACGGGAAATGCAGCAATTCCGCTATTTCTTACACTTAAGACCAGTGCTAAAATCCACGGTATAGAAATTCAAGAGGCTGTTTATCATTTGGGTATCAGAAGTGTTAAAGAAAATAATTTAGAAGGTCAAATTCAACTTCATCTGGGGGATATGAAAGAAGCACCTCAATTGTTTAAAAATCAAGAATTTGATACAGTTATTTCAAACCCGCCTTTTTTTAAATATAAACCCTCTTCTGTCATTAATAAAAATGAATATCTTACAATTGCACGTCATGAAGTAAAGATAACCTTAGAAGAAATTATTCAACTTGCTAATAAGTTGTTAAAAAATAGTGGTTCATTTTATTTAATTCACAGACCAGAAAGATTAACAGATATTTTGGTTGCGTTAAGAGAAAATGATTTGGAACCTAAACGATTAAAATTTGTTTATCCAAAACGAAATTCCAAACCGAATCATATTTTAATTGAAGCCATGAAAAATACAAACCATTCTAATCTAGAAATATTACCACCGCTTGTTATCTACGATGAGGATGGTAAATGGACAGAGGATACATTAAAAATATACAATTACGGGAGAGATTAAAATGTTATTAAGCATGTTGTCAAGAAAAGAAAAACTCAAATTTTTAGACTTAGCCATTCATATGGTTGCGGTAGATGGTGAGGCGACTATTTATGAGAAACGAATTTTAAATATTATGCTTGCAGAAGTTGGCGATGAAATTATTAAAGAATATACTTTTACTTTATCAAGTGATTTAGAAGAAACGATAGACTTTTTTACTCAAGCACCAAAACCAACGAGACATGTTGTTTTATTGAATTTATTTAAAATTACCATGTTTGATGATCTTTATAACGCAACGGAACATTTCTTTTTAGATAACATCAGAAGGCAGTTCAAGATTAGTATTGCCAAAAGAAAAGAATTGATGAGTCTAATTTACGAAGAAAGAGATTTAAAAGAGAAAGCCCGTCGCGCTTGTTTATCCGCATGAAAACTCAAGTTTCCTTTGATGGAAAACCAACACTATACTTAATTTCAACTCCTATCGGTAACTTAAAAGATATTACTTATAGGGCGATTGAAATAATGGATAGAGTTGAGGTGATATATGCAGAAGATACTAGGGTTACTTTGAAACTATTAAAGCACTATGATATTAAAAAACCACTTAAAAAGTATCACAGTTTTAACGAAGAAACAGCTAGCGAGGAAATACTTAAAGATTTACAAAATGGTTTAAATGTTGGCTTGTGTACTGACGCTGGAACGCCAGGAATTAGTGATCCTGGTTATGAGGTGGTTAGGAAGGTCAAAGAGTATTTTAACGTGGTTTCAATTCCTGGCGCAAGCGCTATATTAACGGGGCTTGTTTCCTCAGGATTAATTCCTCAGCCGTTTACTTTTATTGGATTTTTAGATAAAAAATCTAGTTTGAGAGAAAAACAATTAGAAAGTTTTAAAAATATATCCCATACAACTATATATTATGAAAGAGCTAGTAGAGTCCCTAATTTACTAGAAGAGATGTTTAAAATATTTGGTCCTAGGGAAGTTGTTATTGCTAGGGAACTAACCAAACTATATGAGTCTTTTTATACTTTTACATTGGGAGAGGACATCTCAACGATTGAATTAAAAGGTGAGTTCGTGATAATGGTAAGTGGTTCTACTACAAAAGAGATTACCACAAAAGATATTATTGAAAAAGTGAATTCTCTACTACAACTCGGATATACGAAAAAGGAAGCAATTAAATTAACGAGCGAAGCCTTAAATATTGGTAAAAACAGAGTATATGAGGAGGTTCTTAATTATGAGAAATAAAGCATTACTTTTGATTTTAGTTTCAGGTTTTATTTTACTACTTACGGCTTGTGGTAGTGCGCCTAAGTTATATCGCTTAGCTTTTAATGATACCAATCAAAATGTAAGAGGTACTATCAGATTAGACTATACCTATAAAGATGAAAATATTATTTGGACATCAAGTGATGATTCCATCATTGAAATACATCACAACAACAATACTTATTCAACCAAAATCAAGCGTGGTAGTACGTCAAAAGAAGTCACATTAACAGCTTCAGTGGGCAGTAAAGAATACCACTATGATTTTGTGGTTAGCGCGCAAGGTAGCGATACTTTTTATAATCTATATCCAAGTGTTAATGATCAAAACCATATTTTTGAAATCATTAATTATGATGAATTATTAGGGTTATTTGATTCAGGCACTTATGTTCTATATTTAGGTTTTCCAAGTTGTCCTTGGTGTATTGAATATACATACTATTACAATTTGATTGCGAAAGAATTGGGAATAGAAATGATTAAATACTATGATTTTAAATCTATCAGAGTAACTGAAGAAGTCGAGGGTGAAGTAGTTCTAAATGCTCAATTTCAAGCTCTTGTTGATTTGATAGATCCTAAATACCTCTCTTCAAGAACGTTTGATGATACAACACTTCCTTGGTTGTTTGCCCCGACATTATTAATTATAAGTGAGGGTGAAGTTATTGATTGGCTACCCGGAGCCTTCGATGGACATATTGCAGCCGAAGGACCAATGACTGGAATACAGTTAAAAGAGTTTCAATCTACATTAGAAACACGCTTTCAAACATACCTAAATGCCTTGAATTAAAGGCATTTTTTCATTATAATAGATATGTTAGATTTTAGGAGATGATATTATGAAAAAACCATTTTATATTACAACTGCGATTGCGTATGCTTCATCTATCCCTCACGTCGGGAATGTTTATGAAGCAGTTTTAGCGGATAGTATTGCTAGATTTAAGCGATTAGATGGGTATGATGTTTACTTTCAAACAGGAACTGATGAGCATGGTTTAAAGATACAAACGAAAGCTAATGAATTAGGTATTTCGCCAAAAGATCATGTTGATAATATTTCTAATGAAATAAAGAGAATCTATAAAACACTTGATGTTTCATATGATTTCTTTTTAAGAACAACGGATGAAATACATCAAAAAATGGTCCAAAAAATATTTAAGAAACTCTATGATCAAGGCGATATTTATTTAGATAAATATTCTGGTTGGTATAGTGTTAGTGAAGAATCTTATATTTTTGATAAAGATATTGTTGATGGGAAAGGGCCTAATGGGGACACCTTAATATGGATGGAAGAAGAAACATATTTCTTTGACCTAAAGAAATATCAAAATCGACTTGTGAAATATATAAAAGATAACCCTAAATTCATTCAACCCGAATCTAGAAAAAATGAAATGTTACAAAATTTCTTGAGTGAACCACTTCAAGATCTTAGTGTGACTAGAAAAAATATGGATTGGGGTATTCATTCATTTGACAAAGAACATACTATATATGTCTGGATCGATGCCTTGAGCAACTATATTACAAGTTTTGATTTAGATGATAATTTCACCAGTCCTAAATTTGAAAAATATTGGCCGGCTGATATTCACTTAATTGGTAAGGATATCTTAAGATTTCACACCATATACTGGCCAATTATGCTGATGGCGTTAGACATTAAGCTTCCTAAAGTTATTTTTGGTCATCCTTGGGTGCTTATTGATAAATCGAAAATGAGTAAATCAAAAGGGAATACCTTATATACTGATGATATATTAAAGCATTTCCCAAAAGATTCTTTAAGATATTATATGCTACATGAAATTCCATATGCATCGGATGGAAATTTAACTTATGAATTATTAATAGAAAGACACAATTCGGATTTAACTAATACTTTAGGAAACTTGGTTAATAGAACGATTGGAATGGTTAACAAGTATCGTGGTGGTATGGTTAAAAAAGCTGTCACGAAAGAAACTTATGAGATTGATTTAGTTAAATCTAGTGAATCGTTGTTAGAAAATGTTAGAAGTAAAATGGATCAATATAAAGTCAGTGATGCTTTAGAAGAAATCATGAAAGTGTTAAGACAAGCCAATAAATTTATTGATGTTACAGAACCATGGAATTTAAACAAAGATCCCAATAAACAAGATGAGTTAGATGGTGTTTTATATGAATTAATTGAAACCATTAGAATTACTGCGACTTTACTTCAAGCTTTTATACCTGAAACCTCATCAAAAATCTATAATCAAATCAACTGTCATATTAATACATTTGACTCAACATTAAAATTTGGTGCATTTCCTGATAACCACCCATTAAATAAACCAGAAACATTATTTGAACGTTATGACATAGAAAAGAAAATGGCTGAAATTCTTGGTGGATAATATGTCAAAACAACGTATTTATCATGAGATTAAAACGCTCTTAGCAGTATTTGTTTTTACTTTTATTTATGGTTTAGGGGTTGTTTGGTTCTTAGAAGTAGCAACTGAACCTTTATACACTGGAGGCATTCCTGGTATTGCTCAATTAATTCGTAGTGTGGTGATAAAGATTAACCATTACGACTTAGGAAATATTTTCTTAGGAGCATTTGTTTTACTATCAAATATACCAATTCTTATTTTAGGTTACTTTGGGGTATCTAAGAAGTTTACAATTTATTCCTTAATCAGCGTTCTTATTCAAGCAACCATGTTAGGATTTATCCCTAGAATTGATTTTCAAATTCATGATACCTTTACACTAGCCGTTCTTGGTGGATTATTAACAGGGATTGGAATTGGTGGTGCCTTAAGATTTGGAACCAGTACTGGGGGGTTAGATATTGTCGCTCAATTCTTAAGTTTAAGAAATGGAATGAGCGTGGGCTATGTATCATTGTTACTAAACGTTTTAATCGCTTTAGTTGGTGGATTAGTTTATGGTAGTGGCGCAATCGTTGCCTATACAGTGATTAGAATCATTGTTACAACTCTTGTTACGGATAAAATTCATACATCATATAACTTTTTAAAGGTTGAAATAATTACAAAAGTACCTGAAAACATATATGATGAAATATTAGTAAAATTATATAGAGGTGTCACTATATTAGAAGCTCAAGGCGCTTATTCGCGTGATGATAAATCGGTGTTGGTTGTTGTAATATCAACCTATGAACTGAGAACTTTAAAATCACTTTTGAAACAACATGATCCAAAAGCATTCACAATCATTACACCAGTTAAGGATATATATGGCAATTTTAAACGTAAAACAATTGTTTAACAAAATATAAATGTTAACTTATCAATTTTTTGTTTGACAATTAAATACAGTTAGTGTAATATTTATACGGTACGTTTTAAAGCCAATAGCCCTTATTATAAATAAGGAGAGGTCAAAATTATGAAGCAAACAAAAATGCTTAGCGCTCACGACATTGAAAGAAAATGGTATGTCGTTGACGCTGAAGGCAAAACACTGGGTCGTTTAGCGACTCAAGTAGCATCTGTTTTAAGAGGTAAACATAACCCAAGCTACACTCCTCATGTAGATTCAGGTGATTATGTTGTCGTTATTAACGCAGATAAAATTAAATTAACAGGGAAAAAATGGACAGATAAACTTTATTATCGTCACAGCGAGTATGCAGGAAGTTTAAAAACTAGGACTGCTAAAGAAGTTATGGACAAATTCCCAACAAGAATGGTTGAAGAAGCTATAGAAGGCATGTTACCTCATAATCCACTAGGAAGAGCAATGTTTAGAAAGCTATTCGTTTATGCAGGTTCAGAACATCCACACATTGCACAACAACCACAAGTCTTGGAGGTAGAATAAAATGGCAAAAGTACAATATTTAGGTACAGGTCGTAGAAAAAAGAGTGTCGCAAGAGTTATTTTAACTAGTGGGACAGGTGTTTTTACGATTAATGGTAGAACCTTTGAAGAATATATTCCATCAGCAGCTACACGTAAAGACGTCGTTCAACCGTTAGATTTAACTGAGAACGAAGGCAGATTTGATATTTCTGTAAATGTCTTTGGTGGTGGAATTACAGGACAAGCAGGGGCAATCCGTTTAGGGATTACAAGAGCTTTATTAGAAGTTAACCCTGATTTCCGTAAGATTTTAAAACCAGCTGGTATGATTACACGTGATTCTAGAGCTAAAGAACGTAAGAAATACGGACTTAAGAAAGCTAGAAAAGCAAGCCAATTCTCAAAACGTTAAAGAAATTCGAGGACCATTTTGGTCCTCTTTTTTTAGTAAAAATTAGCAAATAAAAACCGAACGATTAGGTTCGGTTTATTACATTAATATGAAGACCACCCATGATATCTAAACATTTCTCATGCATTTCGGTATCATGACTTGAGGTTGCTTGTGCATCCACTATTATTTGAGCATTGGGCAAGGCGCTCTTAACCATAACGGCATTAGATAAGACACAAATATTAGATACTAAACCACATAATTCTACTTCAGTATAGTCTTTATCTTTTAAATAATTAGCTAAATCTAGTGAAGGAAATGTTGGTTTCTCAAATACTTTAGAATTTCTAACTAAATCTTTTACTTTTCCGTATAGTTGATGACCATAACTACCTTTTAAACAATGTTTTACTGGAAGGTGTTTGCCTTCGTTTGTTTCTAAGTAATTTGGTTGATGGGTGTCGAGGGTAAAAATAACATCATCCATTTCATGGTGGTATTTTAGTATTTTGTTAACAATGATGTTTTCTAGGTAAGTGGCATTTTCAAAGCCTAAACTCCCTGTGACAAAATCGTTTTGAAAGTCTACAACAATTAATAATCTTTTCATAATAGGTCCTTCTGATTTGACTGAATTATAACGTTAATGGGATAAATTTATAAGAAAAATAATAGATGCTTTTCGATTATATTATGAATATAATGATATTAATAAATGAAAAGGTTTGTTTTTAGTCTAAAATGTTAATTTAGTTTGTTATAATGACAAAATTCTTGTATAATATTATTTGCATGTAAAAGGAAGTGTTTTTATGAAAAAAGTTAGAGTGCGTTATGCACCAAGCCCAACGGGATTATTGCATATTGGCAATGCTAGAACAGCGATGTTTAATTACTTATTTGCCCGTCATCATAAAGGTGACTTTATTATAAGAATTGAAGATACCGATATCGCAAGAAATGTAAAAGGTGGCGAAGCTTCTCAGTTAGAAAATTTGAAATGGTTAGGTTTGGACTGGGATGAATCACCGGATAAAGGGGGTCTTTATGGACCTTATCGTCAACTAGAACGATTAGATTTATATAAGAAATACGCCAATGATTTATTAGAACGTGGATTAGCGTATAAAGAATATAAAGAGGGCAGTGATAATTATGCTGTTCGGTTTAAAGTACCAAAAGGTCAAACATATTGTTTTAACGATATGGTTAGAGGATCTTTATCATTCGAAAGTAAAGATATTGAAGATTGGATTATATTAAAGGATAACGGGATTCCTACCTATAATTTCGCGGTTGTGATAGATGATCATTTTATGAAAATTACCCATGTTTTTAGAGGGGAAGAACATATTACCAATACCCCTAAACAAATTATGGTTTATCAGGCCTTTGGTTGGGAAATTCCTATTTTTGGACACATGACTTTAATTGTAAATGAAGACAAGAAAAAGCTGTCTAAAAGAGATCGTTCTATTGTCCAATTCATTGGTCAGTATCGTGATTTAGGTTATTTACCTCAAGCACTATTTAATTTTATTTCTTTATTAGGGTGGAGTCCATCTATTAATGAAGAAATATTATCACAAGATCAAATCATTGAATTGTTTGATTCTGATAGATTGACTAAAGCACCTAGTTTTTTTGATGTGGATAAATTGACATTTATTAACCATACTTATATTAAGAAATTAAGTGATGAGGAATTTGTTGAATTTATAAGACCATTTTTAGTGAATCATGGTGTGAAAATGAAGAGTGAAGAATGGTTATCTGATTTAGCAAGTTTATTACATGATAGATGTGAATATGGTGCTCAAATTGTTGAGCTGTATGATGAATTTTTTAAAGCAGATTTTGACATTGAAGATGAAGCCTTAAATTTCATTAAGGAAGAAACTACTTCTTTATCTACTATTAAACAATTTAAAGCACTTATTAGAGGCATTAATTTTGAACCTCAATTAATTCAAGATGCAATTAAACAAACAGGTAAAGATGTTGGCGTTAAAGGGAAAAATTTATATATGCCATGTAGGATAGCTACTACAGGTAGTATGCATGGTCCTGAATTACCGAAGATGTTGTCGTTGTTAGGTAAACAAACTGTAATAGATAGAATAAACTACACGATTAGTTTATTGGAGGCATAAAATGAAAAAATTTAGTATATTACTCTTAAGTATATTTAGCTTATTATTGGTTTCATGTAAACAGGATACGCTTTCAGCAAAGATTACGATTGAATCAATTACACCAGCTAGGACTTCAGTTTATCTAGTTTTAAATGTAGATGATCCAACAGAAGAATTAACAGAAGGGACCATTGAAGCAAAAGCGTTTTATAATGGTAATTTAGTCTCAACCGCGATTGCGATTACAGATGAAGATGAACTAACAACGGTCGAAGTGACAGGATTATCAATTGGGTATGAATATAAACTAGAAATTTATGCGACATCAAATAAAAAAGGTTATAAGTTAACCGAGACTACTTTTAAAACTTCTACTCTTGGAGCGACAATCGATAATCCCAAAATAATTAATACGATTGATGAATTTAGAGAAATGGAATCTGACGTGAGTGCTTACTATAGATTAGGCTCTGATCTTGATTTTTCAGAAACACCTTTTGTCCCGATGTTCCAATCAATGAATTTTCAAGGTTTCTTAGATGGAAACGGTAAAACACTAAAGAATATTACAATTAATCAAAGAAGAAGTTACACTAGTATTTTTGGAAGAAATAACGGTACCATTAAAGATTTAAATGTTGAAAACATAACCATTAGTTTGGTTGGGCCAAACACGTCAAGTCAATATGTTGGTTTAATGGTTGCCCGAAATACGGGAACATTAAACAACATCAATATTCTAAATGGCCAAGTAACATTGAACTTTAACTATGTTGGAAATGTGTATGTTGGTGGTTTAGTTGCTTATAATGATGTCAATGGAAAAATATTAAATAGTAGTGTTAAAGCGACGTTTGACCTAACTTCTGCAGGAAGAACAGAATTTAGTGCTGGGGGTATTTCAGGAAGAGTGGTAGCTTCAACGATTACTAATTCGTCTGCTGAACTAACAGTTAATCTTGATAATGCTGACAGTGCTTATATAGGCGGTGCGATTGGATATATTACCAATTCAGCAACTTTAACTCCAAATATAACTAAAACACAAGCAACTTTAACTTTATCATCCGAAACAAATGTTGTTCAAACTTCTAAATTAGATGGTAAAGTTGAAGTAATTCAAGTTTCTATTGGTGGATTCGTTGGTAGAGCTGTTGGGACTACATTTAATGAAGTATATGCTAATTTAGATATGACTTTAGTAGAAGCTTCGAATACATCTAACGAACAATCTAACTATGATACTTATGCGGTGGGAGGATTTTCGGGAAGTATATCAAGCAGTACCTCTTTAACTAACGTGTTAGTTTCGTCTGATATCCTCGTAGGCAATTCAGCTGATGAAATGATTCATGGATTCGAAAGACTTTATGTAGGATCAATCACTGGTGAAGCTTATAATTCAAGGTATGATAAAGTTTTGAGTATTGATAGTAGTATTGTCGTTGATTCAAATAACCTTTTGATTTCATTAAGTCCGCTTAATGGAAATTCAGAAGAAATAGAGTTAGGTAACTTTGATGCTGTTACAATTACTTTAAACACGGTAGAATACCTTAATCAAAAAGTTATCCAAAGAAACATAGATGATTTAGAAACATTAGATTTAGTTTCTGGTTCACGAACTGATTATTTCACTTCAGAATTTATTCTACAAATCTTAAATAACCTTTAATTGTAATAACCCATTTACGGATGGGTTATTTTTTTTGCATATATGGTATAAAATTTTATTATTATTAATAATAATAATAAAATATAAGTTTGACAATTAAATGTAAAAGTATTAAATTTAAGTAAAAGGGAGACAAGATTATGAAAATAAGCAAGACGGGATTTATTAATTTAATTCGTTGTAATAGGTTTGCTGGACTAGAAGAAATTCATCGTAAAAAAGGTGATAGTTTGGTATCTTTTTCTGAAGATTTAGATGATTTAATGACTATTGAAAATTTAGAGAAGAGGAATATTTTACTAGATGATATGTGGGATTTAGAAGATGAAGAAAGAGATTTATTACAAAAAGACGACCCCCAGTTTGAAGTTATGATGCCTTATTATAATGAGATAGAAATAGTATCAGCAAAAAGTATTAAAGATAAATTTAAGGGAAACTTAATCTTTAACACCGATACATTTAAACAAAAGTCTTTTAAAATGGAACGTGACGGATATAGTTTCTATTGTTTTTTGGATGGATTTTTAGATACGGAAGATGGCTTTAGTGTTTTTGAAACTAAAGCAACTACCACAAGGAAGTTTTTAGCGATGGCTATTAAAGGAGACCCAATCTTTGTTTATAACGACGAGGGTGTTCTATGTTTAAAAAAAGATTTGGGGTATCCAACCGATGAAACTTATAATCAGAAAGAGGAACGTTTTTATGATAAATATTCTCAAGAAGGTAGGTATGTATATGACCTTGCGTTCCAAAGATATGTTATTGAAAATTCTGAAGGATTCAAAGAAAATCAAAATAATAAATACTATTTAGCTGTTTTGAATAGTGAGTATATTTTTGATGGTTCATATAACGAAGATAACAAACCGATTTATGATAATGACATTATTGTTTTTATAGATTTTACTAGAATAACAGAAAATTACATGCCTATTATAGAAGAAGATATGAAACAAGTGATTTTTAACTTAAATAGAATGTTAGCTTTACCTGTACCTCTAGGAAGATATTGCCAAAGAAAAGATAGAAAACAATGTAAGTTTTATGATATTTGTTTTAGTGTGTTACCAAAAGAAAATAGTATATTTACCTACCTTGATTCGCATCATGGTTTTAAAGATGAGGATGGTAATAAACATGAACGTTTTGATTTGATAAATAGTGGTGTTACAAAAATGTTAGATATTCCAGAAAGTTGGTTAACTAGACCAAATAACATTATTCAGCGTCAAGTGGTTGATAGTGGTGTCGCTTTTTTTGATACAGCTAAAATAAGAGCGGGTATTAATCAATTAAGATACCCTATCTATCATCTCGATTTTGAATCATTTCCTGGACCGCTTCCAAGATTTAGAGGAGAAAAACCATATGCTCAAAGTTTATTTCAATTTTCTATACATATTGAAACTCAACCTGGTGTGGTAGATAAAGATAAGGACAACTATTATTTCTTAGCAAAAGACCATAAAGATCACCGTGAAGAATTAATCCAAGCGATGATCGATGTTATTAAACCTGACGGTGGTTCAGTGTTGGTTTATAATATTGCGTTTGAAAAAACAAGAATTAAAGAGTTGAGTCAGATGTTTCCAAAATATAAAAACAGATTGGAAGATATTTCTGATAGACTATTTGATTTAATGGATATTGTGAAAGGAAACACGAAGTTTTATGAAGCTTTAGGTTATGAAAAAGACCGTGCTAAGACAATAAATTACTATCATACTAAATTAAATGGCTCTTTTTCGATTAAAAAGGTCTTACCATTGTTTTCAAACTTAACATATGATGATTTAGAAGTTGCGAATGGTGGAGAAGCTTTAGCATCATATGGCAAATTTCCATTGATGGATGAGAAAACGTTCAATGAAACTTATGCCAATATGTTGGAATATTGTAAACAAGATACATGGGCTATGGTGGAAATCTTAGATAAACTACGTGAAATATGAGGTATTTCTTGAGTTTAACGCAATTTTAATTTATAATACAAACAAATGATATTATATATTTATAATGGATTTAAGAGGTTGATTTAAATGAAAATATTTAATACCCTTACTGGGAAAAAGGAAGATTTCGAAACAATTAAAGAAAAAGAACTTTCGATGTACGTTTGTGGACCGACTGTTTATAATTATATTCATATTGGAAATGCTAGACCAGTGGTTTTTTTTGATGTTGTTAGAAGGTATTTTGAATATATTGGATATAAGGTTAATTATGTCTCAAATATAACGGATGTTGATGATAAAATAATCTTAGAAGCTGAAAGACTTAAGATTGATGAAAAAACCTTAACGAAGGTATTTATTGATGCTTATATAAGGGACACAGGTAATTTAGGTTCGTTACTGCCAACTATGATGCCTAAAGCAACAGATTATGTCTCTAATATGATTAAGTATATTGAAGATTTAATTAAAACCGGCTATGCGTATCATAGTGGAGATGCAGTTTATTTTAGAGTTAATAAAATAGATGATTATGGGAAACTCTCTAATCAAGTGTTAGAGGATTTAAATGTTGGCGCAAGAATTGAAGAAAATTACGAAAAAGAATCCCCGTTTGATTTTGTGGTTTGGAAGTCTACCGAATTAGGGATGCGTTTTGATTCCCCATGGGGAGAAGGTAGGCCTGGGTGGCATACAGAATGTGCCACGATGAATCAAGAAATATTTAAAGAAGAAATCGATATTCATGGCGGTGGATCAGATTTGAAGTTTCCTCATCATGAAAATGAGATTGCTCAATCAGAAGCGATTCACCATCATCCAATTGCAAAAACATGGATGCATGTAGGTAGACTGGGAATAAATAATGTTGATATGAGTAAATCCTTAGGTAATATTATTTGGGTGAAAGATTTGCTTAAAGATTATGAATACCAAGCATTTAGATTGATGTTATTGTCTCATCATTACCGACAACCAATTAATTATTCTACTGATTTGATGAATCAGTTTAATCATGAATGGCAACGTATTAAACGTGCTTTAAAAGGTGTTTTCGTTGATATGTCTATTGAACACTATGACATGGTTGAATTTAACAATGATTCTTTAGATAGATTCAAAGAACAGATGGAAGATGACTTCAATATAGCAAATGCCTTAACCGTTGTTTATGAAGAAATTAAAACAATGAACCGAGCCAATGAATTATCAGCTAAAGCAAGATCATACTATACGATTATTCAAATGTTAAGTGTGTTAGGTATTTCTGTCGAACAAAAACGACTAACCGAAGAAGATATAAGAAATTATCAAGACTGGCAAATAGCACGAAGTGAAAAACGATTTAATGATGCTGATCAAATTAGAATTAGGCTTGTTGAAGCAGGCATCTTATAATGAATCCTAATTTATATAATGGGACAACCCTTGCCTATATTGGGGATAGTTATTACGAACACAAAATAAGAGTTTATTTATTGACCACTGGTCAAACTAAAGTAAACACATTACACAAGATGGCGACTAAATTTACGAGTGGTTCTAGTCAATCAGAAATTATTAGATATTTACAAAATGAATCACTTGTGACTGAAGACGAATTAAAAATCTTTAAAAAAGGACGCAATCAATCTGGTCCAGGAAGAAAAAATATCGATCAAACAACCTATCATGAATCTACGGGGTTTGAAGCGTTGATTGGTTATTTATCATTATCTGACCCATCCAGAGCGGATGAACTTATTGACTTATCAATTCGATATATAGAAGGTGCCTATGAAAAATGAAAAAAATGTGGTTGAATTAGCTCCACTAGATCCAAGTGTCGGTTTATCTAGTAGCGAGGTTCAAAAACGGGTTAGCCAAGGCTTAACCAATGAAACGAATACAGGTTCAACCAAAACAATAAGAAGGATTGTTTTTTCTAACATTTTCACATTTTTTAATTTGCTTAATATCTTTATTGCTGCCCTGCTAATCTATGTAGGTGCTTATAAGGATATTTTCTTTATGGTGATTGTGACAGCTAATACAGCTATTGGGATTATCCAAGAAGTTAAAGCAAAGAAAACAATTGATAAGTTATCTTTGTTAAGTGCACCAATAGGCCACGTTTTGAGAGATGGACAAGAAAGAGAAATCGCGGTTCAAGATATCGTTATCAATGATTTGTTGATCTTAAAATCAGGGAATCAAATTAGTGCTGATTGTGTTATTAAAGAAGGGTCAATTGAAGTAGATGAATCCTTATTAACAGGAGAATCGGATGCTATTATTAAAAACGTTGGTGATACTTTACTCTCGGGTAGTTTCGTTGTATCAGGGACTTGTAGAGCTGAGGCAACTAGTGTTGGTAAAAATGCATATATAGAAAATCTCACTAAACAAGCTAAAGTCTACAAAAAACCTAAGTCAGATTTAATGAAATCTTTAAAGATAATTGTTAGAACAGTTGGTGTTTTTATAATACCGATGGGTTTAGCTTTATTCTTTATGCAATATGAAGGTGCAAACTTACTACCGCTAAGAGGTTCTTTAGAATGGGGGCAGTTTTCTAGTGCTGTAAGAGCAACGGCTGGAGCTGTAGTAGGGATGATTCCATCTGGTTTGTTCTTGTTAACCAGTGTAGCTTTGGCAGTAGGGGTTTTGAAACTAGCACAGAATAACACTTTGGTTCAAGAATTATATTGTATCGAAATGTTGGCTAGAATTGATACTTTGTGTTTGGATAAAACAGGAACTATTACTGATGGAACAATGACAGTTAGAAGTATATTAGAATATGGTAACGATCCAAAAACACAAGCAAAAAAGATTATTCCCCAAATGATGGCAACATTTAAGGACAAGAACCAAACTTCACAAGCTTTAATTGATAAATTAGGTTTAGCATCAAAGAGCGCTATCGCAACTCATGTGATAAACTTTTCTTCTAAACGTAAATTTTCAGCGATTACCTTTGAAAAAATAGGGACATTTGCGATTGGAGCACCAGAGTTTGTATTAACCAAAGAAGCCTATCAAACAATAGAAAATGATGTAGAACGTTATGCTGCACAAGGTTTAAGGGTACTTGTGTATGCACATAGTTCTAAGAATATTGAACAAAAAGAATTACCAAATAATATGGTAGCAAAAGCTTTAATATTGATAGAAGATACCATCAGACCTGACGCAATTTTAACCATTGAATATTTTAAGACACATAATGTGGATGTGAAAGTGATTAGTGGGGATTCACCTGTTACGGTGGCACATATTGCCCAAAGAGCAGGAATTGATAATGCAGATAAGTATATTTCATTAGAAGGCCTATCAGACCGAGAAGTTATCGATAGTGCTATGAAGTATTCTGTGTTTGGTAGAGTTAATCCGAATCAAAAGAAAATATTGGTTCAAACATTAAAAAGTAATGGTAGAACAGTTGCGATGACAGGAGATGGGGTTAATGATATCTTAGCTTTAAGAGAAGCAGACACCTCTATTGCGATGGCTTCTGGTAGTGAAGCGGCGCGTAATGTTTCACACCTAGTTTTGTTAGATTCTAATTTTTCAAGTATGCCTAAAGTGGTTAACGAAGGTAGAAGAGTTATTAATAATGTTCAAAGAGTTGCTACGTTATTCTTGACGAAAACTATTTTTTCAATAATATTGGCAATTATCGCGCTTACGACTAACAGTAAGTATCCAATTACACCTTCTCAATTGTTTATGATTGATTTCTTAGTAATTGGATTACCGGCCTTAGTGTTGAGTTTACAAGCAAACCATGAACAAGTTACGGGAAAGTTTTTACCAAATGTATTAAAAAAAGCCTTTCCTGGTGCATTAACGGTTGGGTTACAAACGTTGATAATAATGTATTTAGCACCTGTTTTAGGGATGGATTCTCAAGCGCAGTCTACACTAATCGTTGTTGCGGCAACATTTACTAGTATGATGGTGCTTTATCGGGTTTTACAGCCATTCAATAATTTTAGAAAACTATTGTTTATTATTATGTTTTCAACTTTTATTATCGCTGTGTTAATGTTGCCGGAGTTCTTTGAGTTTAAGGCTTTGGTTCCTTACTATGTATCAAGTGGTAATATTATTCTAGAACTATCTAATTCAGAAAAATTGTTATTGTTAGTGCTGATACAATCAAGTAGTTCTTTAATAAACGTATTTATTAAGTTACCGGGCATGATTAAACGTGGTTTCTTAACAAGCATTAAGAAGTTATCGGGGATATAAGAATGATTATTTATGGAAAAAATACAGTTAAAGAAGCAATTCTTGCCAACAGAACTGTATATATAATATATAAGGATAAAAAATTTAACGATAGAGCCATTGATAATTTAATCGAAGAAAATAAGATTAAAGTCAAATTAACCGATAAACATGAACTTAATTTAATGACTCATGATGGTCTACATCAGGGAATCGTGGCAGAAGTTTATGATTATAAAACTTATGAGATTGAAGAACTCTTTGATGATGAAATTAAACGTGTAGTTATCTTGGATAAAATAGAAGATCCCCATAATTTTGGAGCAATCATTAGAACGGCTGAGGCTGTAAAAATGGATTATATTATTATTCAATCCAAGGGACAAGCTCAAATTTCACCAGTGGTAGCTAAAATTGCTTCTGGGGCATTGGAACATGTCAAGATTGTGGTTGTTCAAAATTTAAATAATGCGGTCTTGAAGATGAAAGAAAATGGGTTTTGGATAATTGGTTCAAGTTTAGATGGAACAGAAGAATTTACAGAAATAGATCCTAAACTTAATTATGGAATTATTGTTGGCAATGAGGGCGTAGGGATTTCATATCAACTAAAACAAAATTGTGATTTCATGGTCAAAATCCCGATGGTTGGACAAGTAAATAGTTTGAATGTGAGTGTAGCTGCGGCACTACTGATGTATAAGTTAAAAAAATTATATTAGGAGGAGCTATGTCATACAAAGTCTACAATGATTATGAGCTATTGTATTTAGTAAATGATCAACAAGACATGGTGGCTTTGGACATACTGCTAAAAAAGTACGAAAAATTTATATACAAGAAAATTAATAGTTTTTTTTCACGAAGTAAAGACATAGATGATTATTACCAAGAAGGTATGATGAGCCTTTATAAAGCTATTAGAACCTTTAAAGATTCGTATAATAAAACATTTATGCGGTACTTTGAAGTAATCTTAGATCGTTGTTTTATAAATATTTACCATAAACAAAAACGAGAAAAGGAACAGTTTTTTCTATATATAAATGAATGTCGGATTGAAGAATTTTATGAACCATCACTAGAAGATGATATTACAAATGATATCAAGTTTAACAATGTTAGAGAACAAAAAGTATATGAGTTATACTTTTTGGAAAATAAAACAATTAGCTACATTTCAGAAAATCTTGAATTAAACAAAAAGCAAATTTATAATACGATTTATAAAATCAAGAACTCTGTTCAAGTAAAAAGTTGCCGTAAAACAACAAAAGTGATAAAATAGATGTGCTAAACAAATTAATGACAAATCTTTTGAATATAAGAATATAAGACTTTTTGTCTAACCAATCATATACA
>JAQUCY010000080.1 GCA_028685975.1 Acholeplasmataceae bacterium
CAACAACATTATCGTGAATTGAAATCTTTAATTGGTTTGCTTTAAGTAGATTGCCAATCATTCCTCTTACATCAAGTTCTTTCCATCCATAAGGTGCTTTTGCAAACATATCAATTAATTGTTTAACTGATGTTCTTCTATGGAGTTTTTTACCTTCTTTTAATTTGTCTAGTATTTCTTTATATGCAGTGTAGTTTGCTTCTTGTTCAAAAGCATCCATTGAGAGCCTATTATCATTTAACATAATGTTAATTGAATCATTATTATTATAATATTCTTTAACATAATCTAATTTGTAATATTTAGATTCAATTTGATTTTCAATTGCTTCATTCATTCTATCTCTAGCATCTTTTTCTCTAATATTTAAAAGGGCTGAATTTGCATAAATTGGAGCTTTCTTTAATATATCTCTAATTATCTCTTCAGCTCGCTTTCTACGCTCACTTGCTTCTCGAACCTTTTTATCCATAATCTCAGCGAGTGAAGATGATGCGCTTGTGCTATTATTTCTTCTAAAGTTTTCAATTTTAGCTGCTTTAATTAATTCTTCTAAATATGTACCTTCTCTTAAATCAATAACAATTCCACTTAAACGCATTGATTCTGACATAAATTCTGATTCTTCTGATAAGTTTTGGTTATTAAGTTGACTGATTAATTTAATAGTTATATTATCTGGATTATATGAACCTTTAATCTCATCATCAACATAGCGGTTTAATGAAAAATCATATCTTGACTTATAACGATATCGATTACTATCTAAAATACGGTCATAGATAATTTCACTAACCGTTCTTGTTACATCACCTTCATTATATGATGTGTTATTTATTTGTCTATTAACATCTTGTTCTTCATTGGTTAAAAAATCATATTCTGCACCATTTTTTTGAATAAGAGTTTCTTCTTCTAGTTTTTTAAGTGAGATTAAAATCTTATCTCTTAAAACTAATTTATCATCATCAATTTTTTCAACCATTAACGTTGATAATCTATCAACAGTTGCTGGCATTTCTTTGACATATTTAATCATAAATAGTAGTCTAAGAACTCTTAAATCAAAGCTGTTAAGTGATGGTTTTCTTTCTGCATTTGTAAAGACGGTTTGGATTGGATAGTCAATAAAATTTTTCACAGTTGCATAAAAACTATCAAAAGGAACTAAAATATTGGTGTCAGAATCTGCCACTTCTTTTGCAGCTTCTTGGAATCCATTTAATAATGACCTTTCATTTTGCGATAAGTGTTTTCCTTCTGTCATACCGTGTTCTCTAATTGCTTCAAATACCTTTTGAAGTAATTCAAACTGATATGGAACGAAAGGATAAACATCTTTAAATTCTTCAGAATTTTTAAAACCTGTCCATGTCGGTTTGGCTTCAAACATAATTAAATTACTTAACTTAGATTGATATTGTTCATATAAAGATTTAAGTGGTGTCACGGAGTTTTCATTTTTTTCTAATAAACGTTTCTTAATAACTTCATCAGCATTAGAACCACTTAAAAGGATTCTAGTATCAAATCTACCTTGAATCTTAGAAAAGTCGTTTTGCGTACCTTTGTTAGCATCAACCATTGTCGTAATGTGTTGTTGTGATGTTACAACCACCCAAGCATTACCATGACAAAACTTCCCTAAATCTTCAACCACCGTTTGAAGATTTAACATTAAGCTACCATTAGTTCCAATAAACTGACCTACCTCATCCATTAAAAAGATAACTCTTGTTTTATATTTCTTAGTATGTTCATTTACAATCTTTGCAAACTCTTCTGTTGTTTTTGTGTAGTTTAAGGTTGCATCATTTACAAATGCTTCTGCAGATTCAACACTCATATCTCTAACTTCAACTAATGATTTAATAATATTATCACGGTTTAATAATGCATGATTTCTTCCATCTGCCCAGTCTTTTTTAGAAAACGTCTTAAATGAGTCTTTAAACGATTCATAATTGTCTTCTTTTATCAAAATACGTTCCATGTCAGCAACCCATGGTGTTGTTGAACATAACCCTACAGACTCGTTAAAGCTTCTAAGCATGATATCCATAATCGCTTGACTTTGTTGTTTAGAGTTTGATTTTGCTTTTGAATCAATATTAAATAAAATAACCTTATTATTTATTTGAGCACTTTGTTTAATATAGTTCATAACAAAGTTATCTTGAACTTTATCTTCAAAATAATCGATTGCGTTTTTCTCCCCAACACGTTCATTTTCAAGTAAATATCCTAAAATTTTTAAAAAGTGTGATTTACCAGACCCAAAGAAACCTGTAATCCAAACACCCATTTTATCTGTGGGTGTTTTAATAGACTCACTATATCTTTTAAAAAACATTCTAAATGCATCTGTAATTTCTTTAGTAACAACATACTCATCAAGTTCTTGCATTTTTTGGATATCTGTCTCATTGCCTATTGTTACTACCCCTTGAATACTTCTATCAATTTGTTTTTTAAATAAGTTTCTAATTTTCATTTTATTCGCTCCTTTTCACGAGATTAAATGCTCTATAATAATTATCATCATCTAATCTATCAAATAATCTCAAAGTCATTTTTTGATTAGAATCATAAGTACCTGGATATAACATTACTACTGGATTGTTTCTAAAAACACTTTGAAGATTATTTAGTATTGTATGGCTTCTAATGATTGGATAAGATTTTCCTACACCAGTAATTAAAACAATACTCACACCGTCATCTTTAACACTTTCTTGGAACTTTCTAATAATTGGATTATCTTCTTGTTCTAAAGCTAATAATGGCTGGAATACTTGAGTAAGCATGACGTCCTTTGGAAAGTCTTTTTCCACTTCAATAATGTTTTCAAAATAATTCTCTTCTTTAATCAAATCAATCATCATCTCATATAAGTCAAACATTTTAATCGAATGATTGGATTGCGATATTTTTTCAATTTCTTTCCTTACTCTTAGTTCATCACGTGGATCAAAATCAAAAATCGCAAATTTTAATTCTCCTGCCATCCCAGGTGAATTGAAATAATCAATTGTTAGTTTCTCACTGAGTTCATAGATTCTTTCTGTAAATGTCATTTTCATATTTTATACCCCCAAAATCGCTTTTAGATATACATCATCTTTAATTAATTTAAGATGCTTTACAACATCCGGATGAATTAATATTTTATGCACGCGAATATTCCTTTTTGCTCTAACTCCAAGCCCTGATTCTACTAAGATATTACGATATCCTTTCCCCAATTGATCAATAGTGTACTCTCCCCATTTATTAACTTTAGCATTACTCTCTTTTTTCCCAATGAAAAATGTATCAAAGTCATCTAATGAAATATATTGTTTTTCATTAAGTAGCGCTTCACGGTAAACTTCAAATAAGAATTCAAAAAATAAAGGGTCATTTTTGGCGGTTGCATAAACCAATATAAACTTAGAAGTAACAATGTCCCCATCTAAAAATTGCTCTAATAAATATTTATCAAGCAATATCACTCTATCGTATATGACATTTGTTACTTCTCTTCTTCTTTCAATGGAATCTATTCCTATTAAATTATTATTAAAACATTCATAATAAACCTCTGCTCTGTCTGATCCTTTATTGATTAGATTAGCAATTTTTTTAGCAATATAATAGTTGTACGGTGTTTTTTTAATTGCTGATGTATATTTTTGATTATTCATTCAAAATCGCCCCTTTATTATTATTCAATTATATTGTATAACAAAACATTTATATATGCAATAAAATCCGTTCCGTTTCGTATGTAATTGCCTCTTTTTAATTGAAACTCTGGCTACTAGTTCAACTTTTAACTTAAATCTTGTTGCCCTTTTTTCTAATCCCTGTCAGAAACCCGAGTAAGACTTAAAAAGGCCACACGTCGAAACGTAAGGCCTAATGTTTTAAAGTTAAAGGTTTAATAGTTACCTTTATGTTATTTAATTTTCCAAGCTGTGTAAACTGAACGGTAACTTGAATCCCAAGTATCTAATAACTTACCATCTTTGACACAGACTATATGTTTTGCAAGTTTAACGATATAAGTTCCTTCGTTAAAAAACTTTGCAAAGTCATCAACTTTAACTCTTGGCTCACCTTTTGGAACTTTTAGTACAATCCTGTCAAAGTTCTCTAAATATTTATAAATGAACTTTGTTTCTTTATAACTTCTAAAGCCTAATTCTTTCTTGCTTCGGTTTAGTTCACGTCTTGCTTCTAAGTAGTCTTTATCAAATGCTAGCGAAACTGCTCTTACTACACAATCAGTTGTATGTAGTCCTTTTGGATGAGGATTCCTATATTCAAATACGCTCATCTAATTCACCATTTAACCATTTCACTAATTCTCTACTTGAGTTTGTAAGCAATACTGGTTTATCAAAAAAGTCATCAACACTATAAACTGCATACCTTTCATTTTCCCAAGGTGAGTCTATTTGTATTACAAGTTGAGTTGCACCGTCTTTAATGTTTGCAATTCTAAAATCATCATATAATGGACCACTCATTGGACAGTTGTTTTTAAACCAGACATATGTTTCAGCTAAGTTAACTCTTCCACCATCTTTGATTTGTTTGATGATGTTGCCCATTTTCTTAGTTTTGTTTTTTAAGCTTGTATCTCTACAAAACCAATCATACCAACCTGCCTCAATTTGAACTTTAGTGTTTTCATTTTCAAATTCAGCGTTTTTAAATCTTTCAATCCAGATGTTTAAAGGAATTCTATTATCAGACATTTTGCACCTCTACATGACACTTTCTTAAAAATGCTGAGTATCTTGCATAACCATATCCTTCTGATTGAATCAAAATTCCATAGTCTACATCTTTAGCTGTAACATAAATTGCATGCCAAATATTAT
>JAQUCY010000081.1 GCA_028685975.1 Acholeplasmataceae bacterium
ATATTGCTTTTGACAGACCTGAGTTGTCTGCTTCAGAAATTCTAGTAGCTTCAACAAACATGATGCGCGGCCATAGGTGGAGATTGTTTTGTCTAAACTTAAGCTTCATCGGTTGGTTTATTCTATCAATATTTACATTGGGAATTGGATTTTTCTTCTTAATACCTTATATGCAAACATCAACTGCAATTTTCTATGAAGAATTAAGAGAATCTCAAAGCCCACAAATGGTAGAAAATTAGTTTATTAAAAAGGAAAAGGAGCCTAAGCTCCTTTTTTTTATTGTGTCGTTTCTATAACAGCGTAATCGCCATCTTCTCTTAAATATACCACCGATACTTTATTAGTTGCTTCATTTAAGAAAATATAGAAATCATGATCCATCATTTCCATTTCTATTAATGCTTGGTCAACGCTCATAGGACTTAATTCTAATGATTTACTCTTAACGAGTTGTCCAGCTAATACTTCTTTAGCAATTTGATCTGTGTCTTCATTAAATTCTTTAGAATAAATGTCTTTGATACCTTTTTTAGCTAAATGGTTTGATAATTTATCTTTATACTTTCTAACTTGGGCGACAAGTTTATCATTTGTCCTATCAATAGCCCGGTAAATATCTGAATCACTCACTTCACTTCTCAAGGTTATACCTTTACATGGGATGGTAACTTCAACTTTAGAATGGTCCTTATATTCTTTGAGCACCACCCTCACCACAATCACCCATTGTGGATTGAAGAAACTGACAACTTTTTCTAGTCGTTTCTTAACATAAGTTTCCACTTGTTTGGTTGGGACATAACCGTTTTTACCTATAATTTCATATCTCATATAATTCTCCCCTTTCTATGAGAAATATTTAAGTGTTTTAGTTAAAAGGTAAATATCGTTATCTAATAAATCTAGATGAGGTATTAATTCATCACTGACTTCATCAATCCAAATGATAATATCTGCTTCATTCATTGAATTGATTGTCTCTAAAAACCATTTTTTAATTTCATTGTTATAAGCTAATAAGTTAAAATTATTTTCTTCTTTAAACAAAGATGTTATATAAATTAAACCATTATCCTTCGGAATAACTTGAACAGTTATATAAGTTGGATATTTCTTCAAACAACTTTGACATCTGAATACAAGCTTTTCTTTAAACAGTGTATGAATATTCCTTCTTTCGAAGAAAGTTTTACCACATAAATAACATTTCATTTAATCACCCATTTATATGTACAAGGTATGGATGACTTTTTACTAAAAAAGGCACAGGTTAAAAAACCTTGTGCCTTAATCATTATTCTTTATATTTTTCGATAATACCTGGAATTAAATGAGCAGGCACTTCTTCATATCTTAAGAATTCTCTTTGGAAAGATCCACTACCTTGTGTCATTGCCTTTAAATCAATAGCATATGATAGTACTTCACTTTCAGGTGCTTCAGCCTCAACAATGTGACCTTCATGAGATTGTAACATTCCTAAAACACGTCCTCGTCTCTTATTCATATCCCCCATTACATCACCAACATATTGTTCATTAACTGTAATAGTTAACTTTAAGATTGGTTCAAGTATGGTTGGTCCAGCAGTTTCAACTGCTTTCTTGAATGCTAAGTTTGCTGCTAATTTAAAGGAAATTTCGTTAGAATCAACTGGGTGATACGACCCATCAAACAAGGTTGATTTAACATTTATAACTGGAAATCCAGCTAAAGGTCCATGTTCAAAGGTTTCTAATAAACCTTTTTCAACTGCAGGAAAGTAGTTTTTAGGTACCGCACCACCAAATACTTCTTCATGAAACTCAAAGATTTCAGTTGATGGTTCAAAACGAATCCATACGTGTCCAAATTGACCAGCACCACCAGATTGTTTCTTGTGTTTACCTTCAGCTTCAACACGTTTTTTAATTGTTTCACGGTATACGACTTTAGATTCTTCTTGAGTTACTTCCACTTTGAAGACATTCTTCATTCTATCAATCACATAGTTAATATGAGTCATTCCTAATCCACCTAGTAAAAGTTGATTTGTTTCTTTATTTCTAATAGTTTCAAAAGATGGATCTTCAATATTTAATCTATTTAATGCGTTACTAATTTTGTCTTCATCTTGTCTATTTTTAGGTGTAATCGCAATATAAATTGTTGGTTTAAAAATTTTAACTTCCGGATATACGATTGGGTTTTTAGGATCACTTATTGTAAAATTTGTGTGAATATCATCTAATTTAGACACGGCACAAATATCACCCGCAACCACTTCATCAAGTGGAACTTGTTTCTTACCAACCATTGTGAAAAGTGCACCAACTTTTTCTGTTTTACCTGTATTACCAATATAGATTTCTTGACCTGTTTTAATAGAACCACTATTAACTTTAATTAAGTTTATGGCACCAACAAAAGGGTCAATCATTGTCTTAAAAACAAATCCGCTAAATGGTTCAGAAGCTAGAGTTTGGCGTCTAATTTCTTCATCTGATTTAGGGTTAATTCCTTTTAAAGGTTTTAAATCTTCAGGTTTTGGTAAAAATTCAATTAACATATCTAACATGTTACTAATACCTATATTTTTAGTTGCACTACCTAAAAGTATCGGGATTAATTCACCATTTTTTATACCATGTTGGAGTCCTTGATTAATTTCTTCTTGAGATATTTCTTCGCCACCAAAGTATTTCTCAAGTAATTCTTCACTTGTTTCTGCAACAGACTCAAGTAACATTTCTCTAACACTATCAATCTTATCTCTTTTTTCTTCCCAAATTTCGACTTCTTTTTTAGTACCCTTATCGTCGAATACAAAAGCCTTCATTTCAACACAGTTAACAAAGCCTTCAAAATCTGCTTCTTTTCCTATCGGCCATAAAAAAGGTATTGCTTGTTTTCCTAATTTGTTTCTTATATCATCAATAACGGTATCAAACTTGATGTTTTCTTTGTCCATCTTATTAACAAAGATTATTGTTGGTACGTGTGCAGCCGTTAATTGTTTCCATAATCTTAATGTTCCAATTTCAACCCCTTTAGTTGCATCGACAACTAAGATAGCACCTTTAACAATATTTAAAGCTTGTTTGATTTCATTGTCTAATTCTTCAGTACCCGGAACATCTAAGAAGTTTAATTTCATCTCAGCCCATTCAATCGGAATTAAACTCGTTGATAAACTACCTTGTTTAATCTTTTCTTCATCCATGTAGTCAGAGACAGTATTCTTATTTTCAACTGACCCTTTTGATGTTAAGCCACCGCTTACGAATAGTAATGATTCAGCTATGGTCGTTTTTCCTGATCCTAAGTGACCTAACAACGCAATGTTTCTAATTTGGTTTGTTTGATAAACCCTCATGTTATATATTCCTCCTATATTTAGAAATCGTTTTCATATTCTTTATTAAATTATAACACAAAAACACGTCATGCGCACCTATTTTTGTCAATTAATGTGATATAATACACTAAAGGTGAAGTCAATGAATAAAATACCTATAAAATTTATCCTTTGGTACCAAAAAAATATTTCTCCAAACCGACCACCAAGGTGTCGTCACACCCCAACCTGCTCACATTATGGATTAGAATGTTACAAACGTTTTAACTTTTTTAAAGCGACTTATTTAACAACAAAGAGAGTCTTAACATGCAATCCTCTCTTTAAACCTAAATATGATCCAGTTCCAGAAAAAAAGATAAAAATAAATACTAAGAAAAAGGAAAAGTTGGACTAAAATACAACTTTTTTATATCACTATTTTAACCCTCGTACCATCAGAATCCTTAACATCAACTAATAGAAATTTCCCATTTCTTTTTTTAAAATTGATTAGTTCCTTTTGAACTAATTTGAATAAGTCTTTTATTTCTTTCTCGGTCTTATTTTGCAATAACTCTTCATTTATAACAGCTTTACTTAAAGCATATCCAATAAAACTATTAGGTAGTAAAATTGTAAATCTATTAATTGTGATTCTCATTAGTCAATAAATATATCAACGGTAGTCCCGTCTTCATCTTCAATTTCAACTAGTTTACCTATCAACCCTGATTCTGCCATTTTAATGATTTGATCAAAATCAATATCTTTTAAAATCTGTTTATTGCCAGTTGAAGAAACTTGGAAGTTTGAATGAAGTCCGAGTTTTATTAAATTTAATGGTAAGTTAACCCTTACTTTAGTTCCATCTGAATCGTTAATCACAATTCTTAAAATTATATCTTTAGGATCCTTAGTTTCTGTGCGTTGTTGTATAACGGTTGGTTCAGTTATTTTCCCCAATAATTCATCCAAACTTACTCCCAATAACAGGCTTAACTCTGATAAGATGGTAATATCTGGATATGAAATGTCATTTTCCCATTTACTCACAGCTTGAGGTGAGATATTGAATTTATTTGCAATATCTTCTTGTGTTAAATTCTTTGCCTTTCTAAATCTTTGAAATCTTACTCCAAATGTTTCTTGCATAGTAATGCCTCCTTATATACTTAAATATTACACGTTAAAACCAAAAGAATTAATACTATATTGGTTGTTTTTATAACTTATAAGTTGAATATTCACTCAACCATTGGTTGTATTTTAAGTATATCATGTTTTTTACACCGATAAAGAACAAAGAGGTAAATAAATTTACCCTTAGCGATTTCTCGCCTTATTTAAAACGATCACATACCAAATAGATATGTCCGTTTAGGTGTGTTCACACCCTTATCCCCTATCCATACGGCATTGGG
>JAQUCY010000082.1 GCA_028685975.1 Acholeplasmataceae bacterium
ATTCTTAGACGATCCAGGTCACTACGGGTACCATAAAAACATTAAAGGTGCTATTTGGATGGGTTATCCTGGTAAAACAGGCATCATGGCACTTGGTCGTATTTTAAATGGTGAAGTTAATCCGTCTGGTAAAACCGTTGATACTTGGGCAAGAGATTTTAAAATGGACCCAACGTGGCAAAACTTTTCGGATAATCTAGTTCCATCAGGTAACCAGTATAGCAATATTAGCAGTAGGTATGTTATTTACAAAGAAGGCATTTATAGTGGGTATCGGTATTATGAAACACGTGGATTTACTGAAGGTAACGCGAGTTATTTAACCGACGGTACTGCAAATGCACCACATATCAATGGAACAACGACAACACAGTGGAACGATTGGTATGAAGCCCATGTTGTATACCCATTTGGGCATGGTTTATCCTATACAACTTTTAGCCAGGAAATTGTGAAGACCAGCCTAGTTGATGGTTCATTCATAACCGATAGTGATGTTATCACAATGAACGTTAAAGTAACGAACACGGGCGATGTAGCTGGTAAAGAAATAGTTCAATTATTCTATACCGCGCCTTACAATCCATCAGGTAGTGAAACAGCCATTGAAAAATCCAGTGTTGTATTGGGTGGATTCACCAAAACAAAATTATTAGAACCTGGTGAATCTGAAACGGTGTCCGTATCACTTATAGTTAGAGACATGGCGTCTTATGACTTTGATGATGCCAACAATAACGGGTTTAAAGGATATGAACTAGAAGCGGGTGATTATGAAATAAAAATCATGAAAAACGCGCATACAGTTATCGAATCAGTGACTTATCAAGTAGCTAGTCCAGGGATTAAATGTCTCAATGATGGAACGACAGGTAACCCGGTAGTGAATCAATTTGATGATGTGAGTAATTATCTAACCAATTCAGTTGAAAACGGTGGGCAAAATGAAAAATATATGTCTAGAAGTGATTTTGCAGGGACATTCCCAACCATGGCCTTAAGAATTAGTGCTACACCAGAATTGATTGCCGAGATTAATGCATGGACACCAGGCAATAAACCATCAGATGAAGGAAAACCTTGGTATGTACCAGAAGACCAAATGCCTGCACCTTATGGCAATGATCAAGGCGATGTCATGTACTCTGATTTAATTGGAGCAGCACACAATGACCCACTTTGGGATACATTTTTAAATCAATTGTCTTTTAACACAATGAAAAATTTAGTTGGAAATGGTAGTTACACCTCAGGGATTAATTTACCACAATTAGGCATAACAAAGGTAATTAATGCTGGTCAACCAGCAGGTTATATGAGCCTATTTAAAGGAATGGAAGGACAAATATATGCATTCTTTTCAAGCGATGTAGTTACCGCAAGTACCTATAATGAGGAACTGGCATATCGTAAAGGAATTGCGCTTGGTAATGAGGCGTTGTTTGGAACAGGTATTGATAAATCAAGATTTCCTGGATGGTATGCACCTGCTGTAAACACGCACCGTTCACCGTTTGGTGGTAGAAATGCAGATTATTTCTCTGAAGATGGTTTGATTGGCGGGAAGATGGCTTCTCAAATTATTAAAGGGGCGATGGAAAAAGGTGTCTTTACATTCTTAAAACACTTTGCTGTTAATGATCAAGAAGCAGACCGTGTTAGGATACTTACTTGGGCAAATGAACAAAGCATGCGTGAAATTTATTTTAAACCATTTGAGATTTCTGTAAAAGAAGGAAAAACAACCGGAATCATGAGTGCATTAAACCGCTTAGGGCCAACCTGGGTAGGGGGACACTATGGATTGTTAACCAATGTTTTGCGTAAGGAATGGGGCTTTGTGGGAACGGTAGTTACAGACAGTTTTATCGGTTCTTATTCTTATGTCGATCAAATGATTCGTGCTGGTGGTGATTTATCTTTAGGAAATTCGTTGAATGACAGCGGATGGATTAATGAAATTGATTCAGCAACCACAAGAACAGCACTCCGAAATGCAGTTCATAATATTTTATATACTCAAGTTAATAGTATGGCGATGAATACAGGTTATGCGGCACCACCTGCAGCTATAAAAGAGTATATTGGCGGTTCACTTCCGTTTGGTCTTGTAAGCGGATCCTATATAGCGAATCTCGGCACCGCAACCATTAACCCTGATGCTTTTATCGAAAGTGGCGTGGTACCTGATGATTCTGAAATTAAGTATTCAGTGAAGGAAGGATCGCAACTACCAGCTGGGCTCACTTTAAGTGAAAATGGTATGTTAACAGGAACACCAACGGAAGAATTAAACTCCCATTCGTTTGTAGTAGAAGCTTCCTACGGTAAATATGTGATTGAAGCCTCTTTCATGATTAGTATTGTAAATTTAGGTGGTTCAATTATTTATCAAATGGATCCAAACTTAGACTCAGCCATCATTGGTGAGGATTATCAAGTTTCCGTAGCAAGTGCAGAAATCTATAAGCACGGTGCAACACCAGAAGAAATTGAAAACTTTCCTGAAGTTTATTATACGCTTAAAAATGCCAGTCAATTGCCAGAGGGTCTAACTCTTTCAGCAGATGGTACTATTAGCGGAACGCCTTTAAAGGAAGCGGTCAATTATCCGTTTACGGTAGTGGCAAGTGCGCTTGGGTTTAAAGATAGCGAATTAACATTTTATTTAAATGTCTATATGGATTTAGTGTTCACTGGTAAAACCTTGCTAACTGGCAAAATAGGTAATGCTTACATTGATAAAGTGGAACTAGTAAATAGTTCACAACCGGTTACCTATTCGCTTAAGGATCCACTAAGTTTACCTGAAGGATTAACTTTAACTGAAAGTGGAACCATTGTAGGAACACCTATTAAAGCCGTAACCGAGGCAACGTTTATTGTTATTGCTTCAGCTGCATATAGTGAACCTGTTGAAGCAGAATACAAAATAACTATTGGCTTAGCTTTTAATGAAATTTCCTTACCGTATGGCAAAGAAAATCAAGCGTATTATACAAAGGTAGACGTAGCACAAGGTGCAGCAGTAACGACGTACAGTCTTAAAGAAGGAAGCTCACTACCAGAAGGGTTAACACTAAATGAAAATGGAACCATTAGTGGAACGCCAACTACGGCAGGTGTTTATACATTTACAGTTATCGCTAACGCCGAAGGTTATCAAAGTGATGAGAGAGAGCTAACGTTATATGTTGCTAATGCTGATGTGGTTGAAGCTCCAACCAAGACAAATTATACAGGCATTATTGTAATAAGCGTTGTTTCTGCCACTTTAGTAATAGGTATTATTACTGGGGCAGTAATTATTAAAAAAAGAAAGTAAAACACATAATAGAAAAAAGAAATGATTAAAGTAGTGGGGAATAGAAAAACGTAATTGAGCGTTCTGTTCCTCACCACTTTACAAATAGAAAGAGGAGAAAAAGTGAAAAAATATCTAGTGAAAATACTATACACGATTAGTGCACTTATTATTACTACCAGTATGGTAGCTTGTGGTCCATCTACCAATGGTAATGATGACCCTGATAAAGGAGAAATCCAAACTTATATAATGGAAGCTGAATACGTTGATTTATCTGATGTTAAAGGTGGAGGTCATTCAAATGAAGCTAGTGGTGTTGATGTCATTTACGGTGATGGGACAGAAGCAGAAAAGGAAGCTGGCTGGAGTAATGGATACTTCGTTGCTTTCACACACAAAGAAGGGGTTCAATTAACGTTTGTCTTTAATGCCTCAGAAGCAGCTACAGGAGCAACCATAGTTTTACGCCTTGGATCAGAAATGGGTGAATTAACGTTCAGTCCTTCTTCATTTTCTGTGAATCTTAACGGTGAAGAAATTGACTACGGTAACGTGACTATCGCTAGTAATTCACCATCCTTAGGTGAAATGGTATTCTACGATAAAACCATTACCACCACTGCCACTCTAGTAGAGGGTGAAAACATTTTGACTTTAACCGTTCTTGCCAATGAATTAGCTGGTGGTACCACAGCAGGTCCAATTATTGATTGTGTGAAAATAACAACAAATGTGGAATTGGAATGGACAGAGTTGATAGATAACCCAGATCGTAGAGGAGAAATATAAGATTTTATTTTAAAAGAAGACTCAAATTCAGTCATTTTATAGAATAAACACTAAAAATTGATGAATTATTTTTGGGAGAGTGTATTTAAATAAAAGGGAGGAAAATGTATGAAGGAAAAGAAAATTTTTGAGTAATATCGTTTTATGCAATAAGTTTAAAAGTAAAGATGCCTGATTTTTTCAAATGAGATATTGAATGTCGTTTTATTTTATAAATAGCCTAAATGCGAAAAATAGCGCATAAAAAACGATTAAACAGTAATGCTATATCACTTTTGTAGATTAGGAGCTTATAGCTTATCAATTAAGGGTAAGCTTACTTATGAATTTTATCGATTAAGTAACCTAACTACGGTAATTTGATTGGTTTGTTAACCAAACCTTTTAATTTTAATTAGTGAGAAAAACAGGTTACCGATTGGCTTAAAATGGTAGAACGGAAATGATTTTTAAAGATCAATATGTAAAAGTTGGTTGCTTTTTCTTCACATAAGAAATAAGGTAGCCAAAAAATAAACTTCGGAGGGAAGAAAATGGAAAAAAAATTAGTTTATGAACAACCAATTATCGAAATAATTGAGTTTG
>JAQUCY010000083.1 GCA_028685975.1 Acholeplasmataceae bacterium
AATACCCCTAATCTAATTAGTTGTCCGACTTGTGGTAGAATCCAATATGATATGATTCAAATCGCTAAAGATATCGAAACTTATCTTACAACAGTTAATAAAAAGATTACGGTTGCCATTATGGGCTGTAAAGTAAACGGACCTGGTGAAGCCAAACATGCAGATATTGGGGTCGCCGGTGGTAAAGGTGAAGCCGTAATCTTTAAAAAAGGTGAAATCGTCACCAAAGTCAAAGAATCGGAAGTTTATGATACACTAACCAAAATGATTGATGAATTCTAAATAATATAGGTAAAAAGAAGTTGACCGAGCGTCAACTTCTTCTTTTTTATGTCTATATTGTTTTTATTATCCAGCAAGTGGATCAAATGGAATCCCTGAAGCTTTTGGAGCTCTAGATTTCTTAGAGGTAATCGCTAAGACTATTAAGGTCACTACGTAAGGTAGGATTCTAAAGAACATCGCAAATGGAATATTTGGATAACTTGCCATCCAACCACTAATAACATCAATCCCGAAGTAAACAACTGATAAAGTCTTAAAGAATCCAAAGAAGATTGCCGCTAAGAGAACTCTTGATGGTTTCCATTGACCAAAGATCAATACCGCTAAGGCTAAGAACCCATATCCAGCCACAGTTCCTTCAAATGAAATTGAAGTTGGTATGACATAAGCAAGCCCGCCTAAACCCGCTAAAAATCCGCTAATTAAAACACCAGCCCAGCGATATTTAATGACATTAATACCAGCTGCTTGGGCTGCTTGTGGGTGTTCACCACAGGCAGATAACCTTAATCCGAACTTAGTATATTTAAAGATTAATAGCGTAAATACCAAGATTAGAATACCAAGATAGGTTGTTAGGTAGGCATGGTTGAAGAATATATAATTGATAAAAGGAATCCCGCTTAAGAAATCACTCTTAAACTCAAAGACAGGTGAGAAATAAATTCTCGTATCATGTACGATTGCCTTTGAAAGATAAACAACTAGTGCTGCCGCTAAAAGATTAAGCGCCGTTCCACCAATCGTTTGGTCAGCTCTCATCTTAATTGCTAAGAAACCTAACAAACTTGAAAATACCAATCCTGCAATACCAGCGATTATTAAAGCTAAGACCAATAACAATTGAGGATTCATTTGAATCCTTAAAACACTTTGTATAAAGTGGAGGAACAATACCCCAAAGAAGGCTCCAATCACCATAATCCCTTCTAAGGCAATATTAACCGTCCCACTCTTTTCAGAGAATAAACCCGCTAGTGCTACAATTAGTAATGGAATAATAAAGTAAAATGATTGACTAATAATAAAGGTCATAGGTTCACCTCCTGTGGTTTTGGATCAACATCAGGTGGTAATTCCTCTTTAGGTTTCTTATTTTTCTTAAGTTTTGCAACATACTGTCCAACAATTAAAGCGAATGCACTAAAGTATAAAATAACCGCAATAATTAAGTTAACAATTTCTGAAGCATACCCTAGTGATTGCATTGAATCTCCACCAAGTTTAATATATTGTATAAAGAGTGCCGCAAAGAATACACCAACTGGATGAGAGTTTCCTAATAATGCGATAGGAATCCCATCAAACCCTTCTCCTAAAATAACGTTTTCTAATGAGTATTGATTTCCTAAGTTTCTAGTAGATGGCGCTAAAATAAAGAGAGCTCCACCGATACCAGCTAAGAATCCTGCGATAGCCATTGATAATATAATGGCTCGTTTTTCATTAACACCAGCATATTTAGCTGCATCTCGGTTCATCCCAACACTCTTTAATTCTCTACCAAAGACTGTCTTATTTAAAACAAACCAGATTAATACAACTGAACCTATCGCAATAATAATGCCAAAATCTAATCCGGAATTTGGAAAAATCTTATCTAAAAAAGCAAACGGTGTTCGAGCTGCTTGATCAACCACGATGGTTCTATTTTGAGCACCATCAACCATATAAGGTCTAAGTGGTCCGCCTAAAACACTATTGACAATAAACATGCCAATATAGTTCAGCATAATCCCTGAAATAACAATATTTACATTAAACAAAGCTTTAAATATCCCAGTTATTGCGCCCCATAACGCACCCGCTAAACCACCAGCTAATAACGCAATCGGCCATTGCATGAAACCTAAACCATCGCCCATAATTCCAATGATAGAGGCAACAAATAAGCCCATTGTATATTGTCCGCTAGCTCCAATGTTAAAGACACCTGTTTTAAAGGCAAACGCCACAGCTAAACCCGTAAATATTAATGGTGTAGCATAATACAAGAGTTGTCCAATCCCAATCCAAGGTCCTCTTGGATTATTAAATGCGCCTAACAATAATCTTGAAATACCTAAACCAGCATTACTGATATTGGTGACTAAGATAATAACAATACCTAGTAATATCCCTAACAAAATCGCCAGTAAAGAAGCGGTAATATTTTTAAAACTTTGAGACACTTTAAATTCATTCCATTTTGAGGTTAATTTTTGTCTAATATCGTTCATTTTTTATTACCTCTTAGCGCTTCCATCTTATCAAGTTCTACTTGGCTAAAGGATAAGAGTGGGTTTGGATCTTTCTTAACACCTGCCATATAAAGGCCTAACTCATCCACAGTAATGTCTTTTGCCAAAACATCCTTAACAATCTTACCCTCATACATTACTAAGATTCGATCACTGATACTCATAACCTCATCTAGTTCAAATGAAATCATTAAGATTGCTTTACCACGATCTCTTTCTTCAATAATTTTCTTATGAGCAAATTCAACTGCACCAACATCAAGTCCTCTTACGGTTTGAATGGAAAGTAAGAAATCTGAATCTTTATCTATTTCTCTTGCGATAATCGCTTTTTGTTGGTTTCCACCAGAAAGTGATCCAGAAACGGTTTTATAACCTTGTCCACTTCTAACATCATAATCATTAATCAACTTATTCGCAAGATTAACAATAGGTTCGTTTTGAATGATGCCCTTTTTTTGAAAAGGGGTAAGATGATATTTCTTTAAGACCAAGTTGTTAGCTAATGAATCTTGTAAGATTAATCCATACTTTTGTCTATCTTCTGGAATATGACTCATTCCATGATCATTTCTATATCTAATTGATTTATGGGTAATATCTTCATAGTTTAAGTAAATATTTCCACTAGATGGTTTAATTAACCCTGATATCGCATAACCTAATTCACTTTGACCGTTACCATCAATTCCAGCAACACAAACAATCTCACCTTTATGGACTTTAAACGAGACATTATCAACGACTTGTTTGTTTGTTAAATCTGAAGTAACTGACAAGTTTTCTACCATTAGAACAGCATCCCCTAATACAGATGGTTTCTTTTCAATAATAAAATCAACATCTCTACCAACCATCATATTAGAAAGTTTTTCTTTAGTCGTATCTTTAACATCAACAGTTCCAATATGTTTACCTCGTCTTAAGACAGTTACTCGATCACAAACAGTCATAATTTCATCTAGCTTATGGGTAATAAAAATAATTGACTTACCTTCTTTAGAAAGATTTTTCATGGTTACCATTAACTGTTTTATTTCTTGAGGTGTTAAAACAGCGGTTGGTTCATCAAAAATCAAAATATCATTTTTTCTGAATAACATTTTAAGAATTTCTGTTCTTTGTTGAGCCCCTACTGTTATATCTTCAATAATATCATCAGGATTTAAATGAAGCTCGTATTTCTCACAAAGTTCAATAATATTTTGTTTGGCTTTTTTTCTATCAATGATAAAACCATTTTTCATAGGTTCTAATCCCATGATGATATTATCTAAAACAGAAAAAACTTCCACTAATTTGAAGTGTTGATGTACCATCCCAATCGCTAAATCATTGGCATCATTTGGGCTATTGATGTCAACTTTCACGCCATCTTTTAAGATTTGTCCTTCATCTTCTTTATACATCCCAAACAAGATAGACATTAAAGTTGATTTGCCTGCCCCATTTTCACCTAACAATGCGTGGATTTCTCCACGTCTTAGCTCAAAAGTAATATTATCATTAGCGACTATTCCAGGAAATCTTTTCGTAATGTTACGCATTTCAATTATGTTCTGCATCGTTTACCTCCCTATTAAAAAACGGGGATAAGGAATCCTTATTCCTTATCCCTTTTTAGTTTTAAATAATTTTAAATCTTTAATTATTCAAACGGAATAACGTTTACTTTAACTTCAGCAGTTTCAAATTGTTCAGCTGCTGATCCATCATCACCAAATTCGCCAATAACGTTAGAAACTTCTTGTGTTCCATCAACTAATTTATTGAAAATAGCTTGATAGTCTGCATTAGTAAATGTTTCAAATTTAGAATTTGCCATTGGTAATCCAATACCGTCTGCAGCAGCGTCTAAGGTTGCAGACACACCACCAAAATCACTTTCCCATCTGCCTGTTTCATAAATAGCTTCTAAAGCTTGAATAACAGATTGGCTTAAGTTCTTAGTAGCAGATGTGATAACTGTTGGTGAGTCATATGATTGGTCTACGTCAACGCCAATAACTTTCTTATCAGCACTTGCAGCAGCAGCCATAACTGATTGTCCTA
>JAQUCY010000012.1 GCA_028685975.1 Acholeplasmataceae bacterium
TTTAAAAGTTGCAGCTTTTACATGATAAGCTACCACTAATACAGCAACTTCACCATCAGAACCTTTTACACTAAATGTGACATCATAAGTGCCTACAGTATTTACATCAACTGTACCTGATACTTCAACATTATCTAAAACATCCCCTTTAACTGCATCAGTAGCAGTAATACCTGCCATTAAATTAAAGTTAGGATCTCCTAATCTTACGTCAACAGAAGTTTCACCTTCGATGGTTGCTGGTCCTGTTTCTCCTGCACAGGCAACAAGCAAAGTAAGACTGAAAATGACTAATACTAAACTAAGAATTCTCTTCATATATATCATCTCCTTATTATATGATAGGCTACATATTTATATGTAAGTGTTTACATTATTATTATACTATAAAACTTTTTTGTTTATTATATACATTATCTATTTTTCACACTTAAAAAAATATTTTCACTATAACAAAGAGAAAGTTTCCACGAGTGGAAACTTTCAACTTTTATTATTTTATTAAGCAATAATTATTTCTTTTTACCAAGAACTAAGAATGCAGCACCGAATGCAACACCAGCGGCAACTAATGAAATAACAATAGTTAACCAAATTGGAGTACCTTCAGGTTTAGCTTCAATATCAGTGGTAGCCGTATCAGCTGTATTTTGAGCGGCTTGAGCAGCGGCTAACGCTTCTTGAGCTTTCGCTAGTGCATCTGCTAATTCAGCTTTAGTTGCGCCATCATCAGTAACTTGAGTTTCAAGTGCTGCTAAAGCAGCTTCTTGAGCTGTAATTAAAGCTTCCTGAGCATCAATAATATCTTGTAAATCATCTCTTTGTTGATCCATTAATGCTTGTAAATCAGCTTTTTGTTGATCAATGACTGCTTGTAAAGCCGTTCTTTGTTCATCTAATAACGTGTCAACTTCAGCTTCAGTTAATTTAGGAGCAACAACAGTAACATCAAATGTAACAGATGAAAAGTTAGCAGCTTGGTCTTCAGCATCTACTGATACTGTGTAAACACCAGGAACTGATAAATCTGTTAATCCACCATCATCGACAACTACTAAAATAGTTTCACTGAAATTATCAAATGCTGATACGTTTGCAAGAATAGCTTCTTCAGGAGTATCAAACATGGAACCATCTACTTTATAATTAGGGTTATTAACTCTGATTTGAGGCGCTGTTCTATCGTCTACGGTAATATTATAAGTAACTTGAGCTTCAGCAGTATAGTATACATCTGGACGACCTAATATTTCAATTCTATCGCCATAACCATAACGAATACCTGAACCTTCAGCACCACCATGAGCTAACAACATGATTTCGCCTTCTTGTAATTCGTAGGCTCTAACAGCTGTCATCATAGCACCAGCATCAGCATGAGGCTTAGTAGTTCCATCAGGTAATGTTTCTACATAACTTGCGAAACCATTCCATGTATGTTTCAAATAACCTTCAGCATCAACAACACCAACAACACTGCCCCATCCTAAACCAGTTGTTTCAGCAACTAATTCTTTGTGATCAAAGTCAATTAAAGTCATTTGACCAACATAAGCTTCTCTTAAAAAAGGAACATTGTATCTGTGTTTAGCTAACTCATTTGGATAATATCTAATAATATTGTTTTCGTATCTAATAACTGGATTTTCAGGATCTGTTTCATTCCAGAAAATTACCTTAAAGCCTGGAACAGAATCTTCAGGGGTTACATCATTATAACCAATTGATTTGTCATCGTTTGTTAAGACAGGATCCCAATGATGTTCGTAAGCAACATCTAATGTAATTGTAAAGTTGCCAGGTTGTGGGTTATAAGGGTTAAAACCAGCACCCCAAGAAACTTGAATTGCATCAGTGATATCTACACCATTACCATTAAATGCTTCAATACCAGCTAATAAATCAATGAATTCACCATCTCTATAGAATTTATTTTCGACACCTTCAAATCTATTTGGAAGGACACCAACAACGATAATACCATTAGAAGTCCTAACTTGTCCTTCAGGCGTAGTTGATTTCATTTGAATATCATATACTTTTTCAAATTCATCAGTCGATACTTTAGTAATTGGGCCTGATGGAACAAATGCATCACCAACTACTGTAAAGTTAATTGTTTCAATTACTTCGCCATCTTCTGAAATGATAACATCAAATGGAATTTTTTGATTAATTGCATGAATAATTTTATCTTCTTCATCAAACATATCAGTCCATGTTGCACTTAAACCAGACATATCAAGCGTAAATGGTTCACCAAAGTTCGCAACAATTTGAACACCATCAACATAAGGGTTCTTATCTAATACTGCAAAGCCAGTATGCGTAGCAGGAACTTCATTATATTCAATTATCGCTGGACCAACTGCTTCATCAATAAATGCTGCTGGTAAACTTGTTACCATGGCTAATGCTGGTTCATATGAACCACGGTCGTTTGTAGAAAATGTCATTACATTCCAGCCACTTGGAATATGAACTTCATTTGGATCATAATCAAGAATTGTACTGTCTTGGCCAACTTCTGGTTCTTCACCTGCAGCAGGAATCCAGTCAGCATTAGTCCACTTAATGTATGTAAGTGGTTCTAGAACATAACCGTCAGGGTCTACTGAAGTTTCAACTCTCTTCATTCTTAAATGAGCATATCTCATGTCAGCAGGTTTAGTTTCTGCAGCAACATATGCATCAATTTCTAATTCTGTTGCTAAACGCCAATCAGGGTCTGCTCCTTCAACACCATAATTATCATCAATAATATAGTATTGATGAATTTGGTTTTCAATCATTTGTAATTCGCCAGTTTCATCAAAATATGCCCAAATTCTGTGTTGAACACCTGTTAATAATGTTCTATCAGTATTTTTTAATTTGATAGTCGTATCAGTGTTATTCATCCATAGCATACCAAACGCGTTATAAGTAACTGCGCCTGATTCTGTAGCATCAATAAATCCATCGGCATTCGCATCAATTAATTCATGACCATATCTAGCTGATCCTCTAACGAAGTGGTAACGGAATCCATTATAGGTTAATGTCCAATTGGATCTTCCCACTTTAGTGTCTTTACAATCCGCAGTTTCTAAAGAACAAGCTTCGTTGTCATATGGATAAACTTCAACGATGCCTTCTTCAGCATATAGGTTTGTAAGGCCTAAACCAAGCACTAGCGTTACCGCTAATGTTAAAACTGAAAGTAATTTTTTCACTCTATTTTTTCCTCCTGTTTGTTTCTTAATTTCAATATACACCTTTTTGAAAGCGCTGTCAATTTGAGAACAATTATATTCTTCTTTAAGCGCTAGTTTTTTACTTTTTGAAAAATATTTTCTTAAAATAGTTAATGAATTGTCCCTGGTAAATAACTATAATATGTTTTTTCAACTGTTTCACCGTTGTATGTAACCCTTAAAGTAAAGCTTACATTTAGAGCTCTACCTGGTCTTTGGATAACACGTCCTGTGTTATCAACATACTCAGGGTTATGAGATATAAATTCTATTTCTGCTTCACTAAAATCATGAACCAACTTATATTCAAAACTTACAAATTCATAGAATAACCCTGTCAAATTACCTCTAATCATTGATTGAGGACATACTTTGCTTGAGAAGTCTTCATGGAACTTGATGTTTTCTTGTGGTAAGTTGTATTCCTTTGCCAACTCAGAAGTTAGTTTAGCTGTACGTTGCCATACTTTCAAAATATCATGGTTTCTTGCGACACTGGTTTCAATTCCTATACTATGAGCATTACCACCACCAATATTTTCGTTACCCCATGTATCACTCCAAGTGGTACCCGCTTTTCTAGTACCATCTCCAGCATGCCATGCCATCTCATCTGTAGGTAAATGTTGATAAAGTGCTTTATCATCCATTGTAAAGTGCCATGAAGCAACTCTTAACGGGGTTGTTCCATTGACTTGGTTCATTAAATAATTCGCATGACTCAACGCACCAGCATCAGGATTAGTACTGCCTGTTTCATGCACAGTAATGTAATGAACGCGTTTATTGTTATACGTTTCTAACCCTTCTAACATTGCAGTTCTTTCACCGGGTCTTAAGCTATTACATCTATCTTTTGCCCCACCAGATAATGTTTCACAAACTGGTATCATCTTAGTTTGATTTCTAACCAAATCTTCAAATACAATTCTTGAAACACTGTCATATGCTTGATACAAAACGTTTGTTTCACCATAAAGTAAGAACGATCTTGGTGTTGTATAAGTAATCATTGAACTGCTTAAAAAGTCCATAATATTGTTCGGATCTAATTCATCATAGATTTCTAATTTAAATGTTTGAAATACAGTTTCATCATTACTTAATTGAGCTTTAATGGTTACTAAACCTGGGCTTAAAGCTGTTAATAAACCTGTATTGTCAATTGAGGCAATCGTATTATTGTCGACGCTAAACGTGACCGGTTCATCTTCTATTCTTTGTGGGAACACCAAGGTATTGAATTTCAAGGATTGACCAACAGTTATTTGATTTTTAACATTTTCAGGAATTAATTCAATCCCTGGATCTGTAATAATTTCAAATATAATACTATCTTGAACTTCAGAATTGAATTTACTTCTAGCGATAAGCTCAATCATACCACTCTTTTTAAATTTTAAATTATTTGATGAATCAATCGTCATGGTTGTTGCATCTCCAGTTAATAACTGAACCGAATTAGCCGGTGTATCTTTTGGTAGTACTATATATTGAACTGTAATAACCTCATTAATATTAACTTCAGTTAATTCATTTAAAATCTTTATATAGGCTGCACCACCTGGTGTATACAATGATTCTGGAAGAATATCCGTATTGTTTAAATAGAATCCTTCTAAATCATATTCATCAAGGTTTTCAAATTTTGAAATTAATGGTACGCCTCCCCAATAGTTCAAGTTAAAATCAACATAATTTACAGATGCTGCAATCGCACCAAAACTATAATTAGTCACTTCATTAAATCTAACAAATGAATTTGCGTGTTCTATGGTTTCTTGGTACGCTAAATCAATGTCAAAACCTGTTTGACTGGTATCAATCTTGTTCCACATAACTTGAAGTGATAATGAACTCAAATAACTTTCAGTGGATTGGACACTAATTGCAACACTGGCATCAGTGATTGTATTAGCTTTAATCAAGATAACTTTTTCAGTTGGATTAATAACTTCAATTCCAATTCCACCGTCCAAATGTAGACTATTGTAAGATATTTCTAATTGTTGTTGTTTATCTGCGCTTATTGCCGCAGTTGTATAATTAAGGTCACTAAAAGTGTTGTTCTTAATAATTACACCAGATAAGGCAGGATTCACGATAATTTTACCAGCAGCCGTAAAGTTAAATCCTTTTATAGTAATGCTATTTGTGGCTACTGTTAACGTATCTTTAATTACTGTTTCAGATGTACCCGATAATATCACTGCTTGGTTAACTATTATAGGTGTGCTATACTCACCCACTAAAATCACTTCTTTTGGTGATGTTACCAAAGCTTCATCCAGTGTTCTAAATGCGTTAATCCCTTCAGTGAAGGCATACCCATTCGCATTAATCGTTTCACCATCTACTAGATTGGCTTTTACAGCATTAATTTGTTCAACCTTAAAACTAATTGCGCCTTTTAAACGAGCATCAAGTGTTGATACAACACTAACTGATGCAGTGCCTAAACCAACCGCTGTCACTAATCCTGTTTCGTTAACTGTAATAACCTCAGTATTACTTGATGTATACGTTAAATAAGAGAACGTGTTTACCGGTGTAAAATTAGGCACAATTTGAGTTGTTTCCGCAAGCACCAATTCATTTTGAGCCGATAAAGTCATTCTGGTTGGCATCCCTAACACTAAGACTTCAACCTCTAACTCAAAGAAAGGATTCTCTTCGGATGTGACTATTATTAATGGTGTTCCACCCTTGACTCCCGTTATTTGATCAGCTTCAATCGTTAACAATGTTTCATCACTTGATTGAAAAGTTAGCAGATTGGCAGAAGTAATCGGGATTGTTAATGTTTCTTGAAGTTTAATTTGAATGTTTTCTGCTATGTTTACCTCTATTTCAGGATAAACAGTAATGATGATTTCCTTCTTGATTTCAGGATAATCTTCTAATGCTATTGTAACCACGGTTGAGCCTGATTTAAGCGCAGTCACAGTTCCTAAATCAATTGAAAGAATGGTTTCATCAGCAATATCTATCACGACATCATGACTATTTTCAAATAATAATTCATAGGTATCACCAACCGTTAGCCCTTTTATTGATTCTATCACTGTAACAAATGGTTCTTCTAACACTGTAACCTCTACTTCTATTGAAACATCAACATCTGTATTTGAAGTAATTGTTAAAATAGAAGTGCCTACTTTCAACCCTGTAACGGTTAATCCATCGACTGTAACAACGGTGTTATCTGAAGATACTATTGACAAACCCAGTAAATCATTATGGGTAATTTCTAATTCAAGTTCTTCGTTGACAAGCATTGAGAAATTTTCTAAAACGATAGAAATGACCTCTTCAACAACAATATTAATTGTTTTACTAATAGAATTATCAGTCTTGGATGTAACAGTGATAATAGCTTCCCCTGTTTTAAGCGCTTCTAAGTTCCCGTTATCATCTACAGTAACGATTGTGTTATCACTTGAGGTATAAGTAACCCCGATTGGATCGGTTGTCACAACGTTAATTTTATTGACATCACCAACTTTTAATGATTCCGGTCCAGCAATACTTAAAGACACTTCTACCCCGTCTAAAGTTACTATAATAGTTGCAGTAACAGAAATATCTGTATCTTTCAAACTAACCTTGATAGTTGTAGACCCCTCTTTATGCCCTGTCACAACACCTGTTCCAGATATACTCGCAACCGAATTATCTGTAATATCAAACAAGACTTCATTACTAGAATGTTCAATTGTAACCATTAAATTCTTTTCTTCTCCGACTTTTAAGGTTAAGTCGTCAACCTTTAAAGTTGGTGTTTTTGTACAACCAACTAAAAATGCTGCTAATAATAAACTAAAACTTGATAATAACTTCTTCATAAGTTACACCTCGCATTAATCATTTAAATATTGATGAGTGTTTCTACCATAGTTGGATAATGCATCCATAATATTTTGTATTGATGAAGAATATGTTTCGATAACAAATGGTGCTTTATCAGATTGACGATACGTTTCATGATCACCATATGCTCTAATTGTAATATCGTGTAACCCCGGAGTTACATCTAATGTAAGTGATGAATCAGTTGTTTCAATACGAGTACCATCCACGTCAATCACGTAACGGTTCGCATTTTCAACTGGATTAAATGATAAATTATTACCATCAATTAAAATATTACTTACTTGACCTAATAATTGTCTTGTATCTGGATAAGGAATTGGAGGAAGCGGCATTTGTCTTGGGCCGTAAATGAACCCAACCCCGTTGGCATCTTGTCTTAAGTTCCCGTCGCTTGGACTATTATGAACGACATAGGTATCTTTGGTAGGATCTAAAACTGTTACGGTTGTAGACCCTCCACCATCTAAGTTAAATCCTTTATCAGCCCCGAAATATTTTAATAAATGTCCAAGTTGTTCATAGGTAACACCTTCATATAATGGTTTTTGACGCCCATCTACAGTTATAAAGAAAATAGTACCATCCGCTTTTAAGCCTGCTGCAGTTCTTGGGTGAATATCTGGATTGGTTTGAGTTCTAACAACGCCATTGTCAACTAATAATGTATTTCCAGAAACTGCTTGCCATATCCCTTTAAATTCACCAGAAGGTCTCTTATGTAATCGAACTCTATCGGTTGGATTAATTAAATCATCTAAAAAGAAATCGTCTCCTACCAATACCATTGTGTCAAGATCTACTGCTTCAATTGGTTCATCAATGATTTCTTGGAATTTACCTTCAACAAAGTATCTGCCAGTTTCTGTTACACCAGCATATTTATGTATAATGGTTTCATGCGTTTTAATCACCATCTTTTGTCCAGTCAACTCAGCGGCATTTTTAAATGAAGGAAGTAACACCGCTAGTTCAGCAGCACCAGGTAGTTCGTTAATTTTAACTGGTAAATCCTTTAATTTAATGGATCCATCTTCATCAATAATTTCAATGAAATACCCGTCAAAAGTAGGTTTACCCATAAAAGGTGTTCCGTCTACTTTAACCCCAACAGTATAGGCTCCCCCATAATTGTAGCCTTGGAAAACAACTTTTCCATCTCTAATATGTGGACCCGCAGTTGCGGCATTTTGTCCTATTGATGAGTTAATATCAAAGAAGTCACCGTTTACTGCAGCAACAATCTTTTGATTTGGATAACGCATTTGTGAATTGTAAATCATGCCAGTTAAGGTACCTCTGCTAAAATCAAAGGTTGAAAAGTTATCTAATGCCACAAGACTAATGTTCTTGTTGGTAACTGGGTTTGCACCAATATAGTTAATTTGTTGGTTGGTTGTTACCCCATTCCAACGCATTTGAACCAACAATTTTTGGTGTTGAACACCCATAACTGTTTTAACTTCCTTACTTACGATAGTAAGGTTAAAATCATTTTGTGCTGTAATGTTAATTGAAAACCCCATTAACATGATAGCTAATATAACTAAACGTTTAATGTATTTCATAAGTCACCTCTACATTGGAATAACAACACTGGTTTCATTAATATCAATGAAATCAAATGTGAAAGTAAATGTTTCACCAGAAAACATCTTCAAGTTAAATGAAATTTGGTTGTAATTATCCTCAAGAACTAATTTACCATTAGATACTACAGAACCTGAAAATTGTGATGCAAATGAATTAAAGATAGATTCTCTACCATAATTAACCATGTATGATTCATTCATGAAAACAAAATCAGAGAATTGTAACCCTATCCAGAATGGTGCAAACCCTGAAGGTAGCCCACTTACAACTTCTGAAGTATAACCATCAAGTGTTTTTGTGTATTTTGTATAAACATCACCTGATAATTCATAAAATACGGAACCATTGGTTGTTTGGTATTCAAACTTTTGTCCATCAAATTTATAATACGCATTGATGAATCGTTCTTCTTCACCATCTGTTTCTTTGATAGTAACTTTAACTGTAAAGTTTTCTAATGCTTCAGTCGATGCTTTTGCAGCAACAAATGCTCTTTGTTCAGCAGAAATTTTTGTTACATTAACTGTAACTGTTTTAGTAATAGTAGGCGCATCAACTAGACTAATAGTGATGGTTGCAGTACCGGTGTTAACACCCGTAATTAAACCCGTTTCACTAACTGTAGCAACCGATTCATCACTAGATGCATAAGCTAAAGTAGTTCCTTTAGTTGTAGCGTCTAATTGGTGTGTTTGTCCATCTTCTAAAGCAACTGGATCAGCTGTAACTGTAATATCTGATATGACTTTGATTGTCGCAGTTACGGTGATACCTTCTACTTTTAGAGAAATGGTAGTATCCCCTACTTTAATTCCTTTAACTTTACCTGCAGTGACAGTTGCGATTAGCGGGTCATTGCTAACAAATTCAACTGTATCTTGATTGGTGGTAAATACCAAATCAACTTCTTCGTCTACCTTAACCTCATAGGAACTTTGTGTAAGTTCTAAGGTTGGGTCATTAATAATTGGTGGTTCTTCGCTGTTAGTACACCCAGCAAGCGTTAGAACCATTACTAAAATAAGTAATAATTTTTTCATGTCTTCTCCCTTCAATTTTCCTCTTTTATCATTAATCTCTTATTTTTAACCTAATAAGAATTTAATCGTTTAAATATTGATAACTGTTTTGACCATAATTAGATAAGATATCCATAATGCTTTGAACCTGTGAACTATACGTTTCAAAAACAAACGGATCACTTACAGATTGTCTAAAAAGGTCATGGTCTCCATAAGCTTTAATTGAAATATCATGGATACCTGGTGTGATATCTAAGGTTAGATTAGAATTTGTGGTCTCAATTTGAGTTCCATCAATGTCTAATACATACCTGTTTGCGTTAGGAACCGGATTAAAAGATAAGTTATTGTCTTCTAATAAAATGTTACTAACTTGTCCCAGTCTCACCCTTGTATCTGGATATGAAACCGGAGGCATTGGTAATTGTTTTGGACCATAAATAAAGCCTATTCCATTCGCATTACGTCTAACACTTCCATCACTTGGACTATTATGAATGACATAATCGTCTAATGTAGAATCATAAACCGCAATGGTGCTCGATCCACCACCATCCAAATTAAACCCAACATCTGCCCCAAAGTATTTTAATAAGTGACCTAGTTGTTCATAAGTCACCCCAACATAAGTTGGTGCTTGACGTCCATCAACGGTCATAAAGAATAACGTGCCGTCTTTCTTAATAGCCGCCATGGTTGCTGGTCTAACATCGGTATTGGTTTGAGGTAATACTTCACCATTTTGAATAACCATTGCTCTACCCGATACCGCTTGATAAATATCTTCATAACCTTTTGATGGTCTATTGTGAAGACGAACAGTATCGGTTGGATTGATTAAATCGTCTAAGAAGAAATCATCTCCCACTAATACCATCGTATCTAACGCGACCGCTTCTAATGGTTCATTGGTAATCTCTAAGGATTGACCTTCAATAAAGTATCTTCCTAGTTCAACATTACCTGGACCTCTATGGATAATAGTTTCTGTGGTCTTAATAATCATCTTAGGACCGCTTAATAAATCTGCGTTCTTAAATGAAGGTAATAATACCGCTAGTTCTCCTGCATTTGGTACTTGGTTAATTTTAACTGGTAAATCTTTAAGTTTTATTGAGCCATCTTCGTCTATCACTTGAATGTGATACCCATCAAATGAAGGTTTTCCTATAAATGGTAAACCATCTTTCGTTATTCCAACACTCAAAGCCCCATCATGCCATGTTCCCTCAAAGATTACTTTTCCATCTCTGATATGTGGACCAGTGGTTGCGGCATCTTGTCCAACTGTACCATTGATGTCAAAGAAATCACCATTTACCCCAGCTACAATTTTATGGTTTGGATACCTTAATTGTGAGTTACTAATCTGTTGTGGTAAAGTGCCTCTGTTAAAATCATACGTGGTAAAGTTATCAAGTGCCACTAGACTAACATTTTTATTGGTAACCAAATTAGCTCCAATATAGTTAATTTGTTGGTTGGTTGTAACGCCGTTATAGCGCATCTGGACAACTAACTTTTGGTGTTGAACCCCCATGACTGTTTTAACCTCTTTACTAATAATAGTCAGGTTAAAATCTGTTTGTGCAGTTAATTTAACTGACATTCCCATAAACATCAAGACTAAGATACAAATCCGTCTAAAATGTTTCAAAAAATCACCCTCCCTTTAAATTTTTATCCTACTAGATTTATTTAAATAATAAATCGTATATTCTGTTTCGATAAGGAAATATATTATTTTGTTCCCGTTTTGGATGTACCGCATTGGTTAATAAAACAAATCCCAATTTCTTCTTTCTATCAATGACGATATTACAACCCGTAAATCCTGTATGAAAGATAATCTCGTTAATATCATTATCAGGTTTATTCCATCCCAGTGAACGATGTAATATCAAATCGCCATCTTTTCTTTTAATATACGATTCAAACATTAAATCAACGATTTCTTTTGGATAAATAAAAGTATCATTTACTAAATTTTGAATAAATTTTGCAATGTCATTAACTGTAGAAAACAATCCAGCATTCCCTGATAATCCTTGTTGAGCAAACGCTAAACCATCGTGAACTACCCCTTTTAAATAGCCTTGAAATACTTTATCATCACGATACTCTGTTACAACTGCTGTATCAACATTAGGTTTATAAGAGGTGTCAGTCATTTTTAGTGGATCAAATATGATTGTTTTAGCCAATTCATTAATCGGTTTATGGGTTAATTTTTCCATAAAATGTGCTAATACAATAAAACCCACACAAGAATAGATTACTTTCGTATTTTTTTCATAAACCAGTGGTGTCTTCTTAATGACTTCTATCACTTCTTCTCTTGTTATTAAGTCATTGCCATTAGCTAGGTAGGCAGGCAAACCACTCGTATGTGCCAAAATATCTTTTACCTGAATGTCTTTATGTGGAAAATCTTTAAGCACTTCAGTAATATAGGTGTCTAAACTAAATAAACCTTTATACATTAAATAATGTGCCACTGTTGATGTTGAAATGACTTTTGTTAAACTAGCTACATCATAAATCTCCGTACCATCTGTTTTCTCATGATTGATATAATCTCTAACCCCAAAATGTTTTATCACCACATCCTCACTAAACACCAAAGCATACTGTCCACCTGGGTATGCTTTGGCATTTAAACCATTTGTAATAATATTATCTATTTCTTTAATGTAGTCTTTCATTATTTCCTTCTTTTGATAAAGAATGTAACAACTCCAGCAATCACGCCAACACTGATAACACCAATGGCAATATACAAAATAACCATCCTTACATCAGGACCATTTTCTCTTGTCCCAACAATGACAAAATTTTCTTCTAAATCTGTTTCGAATGTTTCTAGTGAGGCCATTTTTTCTTCTAATGCTTCAATTGAATCTGCAGTAGTAAGAAATTCTTTTGCTTCACGAATAATTCTATTAAGTTCATTTAGATCTGAAAGTGAAAGGTACTGTTCACCCTTAATTAGTTTTGAAGGGTCTGTTTCTGGGGCAATCTTATAACCTGTTATTTTAACTTCAAGTTCATTAATGTAGGCTAAAATTTCTGCTTTCTTCGCGTTAATTGCGTTTTCATTGGTTCCAGTAAACTTGTTAGCATTAAGGGTATTGGTTAGACTTAATAATTCAAATCTATAACTGGTTAAATCTTGATCAGAAATATAATCTTGAGCCATCAACGCATCAGCTAAAATAATATATTCATTAATCTCATCAACAATACTCACTGGTGCATATAATCCTACTGGAAGTTCAGCTGGTGTTTGGTCTGACGCGGTAATAGTTGATATAAGTTCTTTTAATTCATCTAATAAATCTTTATAACTATCAATCTTATCTTGTTTTTCTTGATTAAACTCTTCGCCTTGACCTACAATTACAGTCAATTTAAAAGTATCAAAATCTTCAGTCAAACTAACAACTGCAGCTTCAACCTGAGCAACTGTATAACCTCTTTCATCCATAATATATTGAGCAGTTAATAAGGCTTCATTTATGGTCTGAATCGGAACTGGTTGACTATATTTTTGATCGATATTTAATTTATATGGATTGGTTTCAGTTGATTCTTTAATCGTTAATAAATAAGCGTTTACTTCATCAAGTTTATCTTGTAAGTACACTTTAGCAGCAATCACTTCTTCAGAATCAGGTTCTTTAACATCTGTTGGCCACGCCCATCCAACCGCTTTTGTCCAATAAACGTCATGGAAGCGCTGTAAGGTATTTACGACCACAGGTTGTGTGCTCTTTAAGGTTTTGTAACTAAAGAAAGCTGTCCCAATAACGTTACTAAAGCGTTGATTAAGTCTAATTTGTTCTACCATTTCATTTTCATTATTCATTGAAGTATTAGGTTCTATCATACGGTAAAAACCTTGCCCCACGACAACCTTAACCCCTGTTCCTTCAGCCACATCATTCCACCATTTAACAATATCAGCATATGGCGCTACCTGTCTGCTAAATTCCCAATAAACTTGAGGGTTGATGTAGTGTAACCATCCTTCTTTAACCCATTTTCTTGAATCAGCGTATTGGGTTTCATAACTGCTTGCAGCATTAATTCCAGTATAGGATCCTAGTGGATCGTTTTCAATAGATCTCCAAATTCCAATTGGACTAATTCCCCATTTTATATTTCGATTGTTTGTTTGGTTAAATGATTCAACTTGATAAAAAATCTCTTCAACTAACTTATCAATATTGGATCTTCTCCAATCTGCTAAGGTCAAGTTGCCAGGATTATATTTACTAAAGGTGCTCGCGTCATGGGCTGCACTATGTCCAGCATAGGTATAGAAATAATCATCCATATGAATTCCATCAATATCATAATTTTCCATTAACTCTTCTATGACATCATAGATATATTGTCTAACTTCGGGTTCACCTGGATTTAAAATTAACGCGCCTTCATTATCTTCCATCACCAAGTTAGGGTTTTTTCTGGCAAAGTTATCAGGATGAAGTCTATTGATTTTATCATTAAACGAGCCCAGAGAAGCATTAGCAACTCGATAAGGATTTAACCATGCATGCAACTCTAGCCCTCTATTATGTGCTTCAGTTATTACAAACTCTAAAATATCCCATTCTAAACCTTCACCTAAGATACCTTTAATATATAGCGAATATGGGGCAAGTTCAGAAGGATAAAAAGCATCATTCATTGATCTAACTTGAAAAAACACAGTATTCATGTTTAAGGCTTTAACAGTGTCTAGCATATCAATTAAATACGCTTTATATTCAGCATCATTCTTGTATTTTGGGACATCAATATTAGAAACGGTCGCGACCCAAACTGCTCTAATTTCATTTGTTTTTTCTCTGTATGTAGGTAAGACGATATCTCTGCCAGTTTCTTGATATTTGACAGGGACCCCATTTCTAATGACTCTTGTATTTGTCTCATCAAATGGAATATTCAATTTTACATTAAATTGAATCGTATCACTCTTTACGTTTTCCGCATCAACTGCATAAGCATTGAAAACCCAGCCACCTCTATTACTAAATGTAAATGGGGTTGAATATGGAAACTCTGCAGAAGTGGTATAACCATTCGTAAAAAAATACTTGATGGTTAAGCCTGGTTCAGCTGAAAATTCAATAGTAATTGGTTCAACATAACTATCGTCAACCATTTCACCAGTTATCGTATAAGAAGGTGGATTAGGTTTGGTTGGTAATGGTGGTTCTGGTTCAGCTTGTTTAGTAACATTCACTTTATAACTCGCAACACGACCAGTTTGGTTTGTCGCAGTTAAAATTACTAAAGCGTCGCCTTCTTCATATGTAGGTCTAGAAACCACCCCAGTATTACTAATAACATTAGGGTTACTTGAACTCCAAGTAATCGTGTTTGAACCTAATTCTGTAATTAAATTTAAGTTGTTTATGGTTGTGTAATTATCGGTATTTAAAGTCGTTGCGTAATGGGCATCAATGTCAATTTTAAATTGATCAAAAATATTGGTTGCCGGGTTAGTCCAGTGTTGACTAACTAAATTATTAATCAAAGTTCTATTTAAATAGTCTGTGCTTCCACCAGGTGATCCAGCTGAATACAAAACACTTCCTTTAACCGCTGGATGTTTCGAAATGTATTTAGTTTGAGCGAGCATTTCATCTTCTGGTAGTGAACTGCTGGTTATTGAGTGTCCAACAATTAAATCAACACCTGTTCCACTAACTAAATTCGCCCACCAGTCTACTACATCCGCAAACGGTGCGGTTTGATGTGTAAACTGCCAATAAATTTGTGGGGTTATATAATGGACCCACCCCTTTAATACCCAATTTCTTGAATCAGCGTACTGTGTATCATAAGATTGCATACCAGCTGTGTTCGAGCCTAGTGAGTCTGTGCTTTTATTCCTCCAAATGCCAAATGGACTAATCCCAAATTTAACATTTTTATTATTTGTTGAGTTATGCGTATCAATGACCGATTTAACATATCTAACCGCAGTGTCAACATTCTTTCTACGCCAATCTGCACGTGTTAGAGTTGTTTCACTTAAATCATATGACACCTGATCTGCTGAATTAGAAGTTCCTGAATAAGGATAAAAATAATCATCAAAGTGAATGCCATCAACATCATATTTTTGAATTATTTCTCGAACAACGTTTCTAATATAGGATTGAACTTCCGGTCTTCCTGGATCTAATATAAGTGGGACTGTATCACCAGCTATTCCAGCGATAACATAGTCAGGATTTTGTTTCGCAAAATTTTTATCGTCTAAGGTAGCCAAGTAAGCTTCTTTAGTGGTGGTTGTTTGCATATTCGCAACTCTATATGGATTCATCCATGCGTGAAATTGAATTCCTTGTGAATGAGCATAATCAACCATATATTGCATAACATCCCAGCCTGGATCCTGACCTTCAACACCTGTTAAGTAACGACTATATGGTGCATAATCAGATTCATAAAATGTATCATTTAAAGGTCTTGTTTGAAACAAGATAGCATTCATATTTTTTGATTTAACTCTTGCAATTAATTCTTCATACGCTGCTTTATATTGTGTTTCTGAGGTGTGTTTTGGCATATTTAAATTATACACAGTCGCCACCCAAACGCCTCTAAACTCTTGATCTTTTTCTTCGAAAACAGCCGGTGTCATAACTGGATCTGTGGTACCTCTATAATAGATTGGTGTAGAGTTTCTAGTTAATGGCACTAAAGTTGTTTGTGCATCTGTTTGTTGTATCAACAGTGGACTCATCAATACGAATAATAGTCCAAATAATATTAGTTTTAGCTTTCTATTCATTTTTTCCTCCTAATAATTTTTTCACTTCTATCATTCCTGGTTTAACTTCATTATCATCAATAAAGGTATGATAAGTAAAAAATACATTCCCCTTAACTTCTTCAAATTGATTGGCAAACTTAATTTGATTGACAATCTCCATTTTATTTTCAAATTCACCTTCACGACCTAATCTATAAGCACCATGACCGATGTATAATTTAACTTTAGTGTCTTTTACCACATCAACCCACCAAGTCGTCATGTCGTGAAATGAAGCATTTTTATTTTCAAAGCCCCAATAAATTTGTGGAACAATATAATCTAAATACCCTTCTTTGACCCATTTATAACTGTCTGCATATTGTAAATCACAGGATTCAAAAACACCAGGTCCATTATCAGAACCTTTTGGATCTGAGGCTTTAGACTTCCAAATTCCAAACGGACTTACCCCAAACTCTAATCTAGGATTATGAGCTTTAATCGTTTGGTAAACTTTCTTGATGACTTCTGTAACTTGATCTTTTCTAAACTCAGTTAACGTTTGTTCTTTATCAACTCTTTTTTCATATTCAGCTAAGTCATTAACTGTATCACTAACTGGTTTATAAGGATAAAAGTAATCATCAAAATGAATGCCATCAACATCATAGTTTTCGATAATTTCTTTAATAGTATCTACGATATGGTCCTTAACTATTTGTTTAGCAGGATTTAAAATAATTTGTCCTTCAGTATCTAAAATAATTGAATTTGGTACTCGAACCGCTAAATTTAAAGGATCACAGGTGGCCAACCATTCTTCTGGTTTATATTGCCCTCGTCCCATTGAAACTCGATAGGGATTACACCATCCATGTAATTCTATCTTTCTAGAATGAGCTTCATCAATGACCCATTTTAAGATATCTTCTTTAAGTGAGCCACCTTCTTTGCCGACTAAGTATCTTGAGGTTGGGTTAATTTTAGATTGATAAAAAGCATCATTATTGGTTCTTATTTGAAAGTAAATAAGATTAAGATTATAGTCTTGACAAGTATCAAATATTTTTAAAACTTGTCTTTTATATTCATCTAAATCTTTTAGTGTTGGTAGATCAATATTAACCACATTACTGACCCACATTGCGCGAACTTCCTTTTCAATATAGGTTTCTGGAATGACAACTTGTTGATTGTTACTCATATAAGTAACTTTAATGTTGGGTTCTTTAAATTTATACAGTTTCATTTTGACTCCTTATAAGGTATGCATATTTGTCCTAAGATAACCGGTTTAGTTGCTCCAGTTGCGGACGGTACATTACTGGGTTTATTTTGAAGTGTTTCATTGGCTAAAACGATAAAAGCTAATGCTTCTTTTTGATCAACTTCAATACCATAATCATTAGAGATTGTTAGTTCAATGCCTCTAATGTATTTTTTAACTAACTCAAGTAAAAACTTATTTCTAGCACCACCGCCTGAGACAATTAGCTCTACCTCTTTGAAATCGATATTCAGTAATTTACAGCCTTCACCAATAGACCATGCACTAAATTCAGTAACCGTTCTAATTAAATCTTCTTTTCTATGGTTATAAAATGTTTGCAACAATTGCTTACTAAATGTTAAACCAAATAATTCTCTACCCGTTGATTTAGGCGGTTGTTGATAAATGAAATCAATCTTTTTTAATTGATCGATTAATTCATCTATAACTTGCCCACTTCTCGCGACCAAGCCATCTTTATCAAATGATTGATTAAATAACAAATTCATGAACGCATCGATGATCATGTTGCCTGGACCTGTATCAAAAGCAATCACTTCATCCAATGAACCATTTTTCATCAAATAAGTGATATTCGCAATCCCACCAATATTTAGTAATATTCGATGTTTCTTACTACTATTAAACAAACAATAATCCGCATACGGCACTAATGGTGCCCCTTGTCCACCCGCTGCCATATCGGCCGTTCTAAAATTATAAACTGTTTTAATCCCAGTTAAGTTAGCAATAACTGAACCGTCACCTAATTGTAAGGTCGAAGCTTTTAGTTCATCAGAATTAAATGGGATATGATAAATAGTTTGACCGTGGGAAGCAATAAAATCAACCTTCTCACTAGGGATGTTATATTTCTTTAATAATTGGTTAACGGCCTCGCTGAATAAGTACCCTAATTCGAAGTTTAGACTCGTTAAAACGCTTACATTACTTAAACTTAAATCCATGCTGTTATTTAATTTTTCCTTGATGTCTGTGCTGTACTCGATAGTCTCAAAAGCAAGTATCTCTGTTTTAGTTTCCTTAAAAGAACCTTCTATGCTTGCCAGTAATACATCAATACCATCTAGCGATGTACCGCTCATCAATCCAATTGCTATTTTTTTCATATCTATTAACCTACTAATATATTATAGTTTAAGTCTTATATTTAAAACTAAAATTACTTAATTAAGAACAAGATTTTCATAAAACGAAAAATAAAACGTCAAAAAGGGACTGTAACGAAATAAAATAGTTATGGTCTTATAAACAAAAAGCCGCTCTGGAATCCAGTGCGGTTTTTTGGTATAATTAGAGTATGACCAATACACAATTAATACACTATCATTTTAAC
>JAQUCY010000013.1 GCA_028685975.1 Acholeplasmataceae bacterium
AAGAGTCTCCTTCAATAGTCAAAGCTATACAAATATGACACAAATCCACAGTGCTTAATTTAATTATAACAATAGAAAGAAAGGAAGTTATACTCTAACTATTATTACAGTTCTGAGTATACAAGACATTATGAGCAAAATAGGAATTTTAGTTTGTGGGAATTCAGGCGTAGATTACGAGAAGGTAGATTACCCATTTGAGGTTATTCATTCTACACTGATTATAAATAATAAAGAATACGAAGATTATGTTGATATTACGGCTGATGAATTTTATGATATTCTTTCTAAAAACCCGAATGTATCACTTTCGACAGCACAAGCTTCAACAGGATTAATCGTAGATAAGTTAGAAAAATTAAAAAGAGAAGGTTATGAAGAAGTTATCGCAGTGATTATTTCATCTGCCTTATCGGGAACAGTTCAAAACGTTAAGTTAGCAGGAGAATTGGTTGATGGAATAAAGTTACATTTAGTTGATTCTCATACCGTTAGCTATGGTCAAATGTTTTTAGTTAATAAAACCATTGAAATGATTAAAGCGGGTAAATCGGCTATTGAAATTGTTGAAACGTTAGAAACAATGAAAGAAAAAATTCAAGTTTATGTCTTAGTTGATACATTAAAGTTCTTGGTTAAAAATGGTCGACTTTCAGCAACCAGTGGTGCGATTGGGTCGTTATTAAAAATTAAACCATTGTTAAATTTTAGCAACGATGGTAAATTAGTACCCTATGAAAAAATTAGAACTGCTTCTAAAGCAAGAGCGCGTTTAATTGAGATTGTTAAAGAAGAAATTGATAAGGGTGTTATAGAACTATTTTTCGCATATACCAACAATAAACCTTACGTTGAAAGCATTCAATCGGAGATTAAAGAATACGCACCAAAACTAGTCACACGATTGGTTTCTTTGACCCCAGTTGTTGGAGCTCATGCTGGTCCAGGGACGTGCGGCATTGGAATTTTGAGAAAATAAACTGAATAAAAAGGAAGAAAGACACGCTTTAAGCGTGTTTTTATGTTATAATAGGATTGCTTAAAAAGATGCAATTATTAATTAATAGGGAGTATGTAAATGAATTATATCTTTGGGATTGATGTTGGTGGAACTAATATCAAAATAGGCCTTTTTACTGAAAACGGCGAATTGATTGAAAAAAATAGTATCAAAACTAACAAATTGAACGACGGCGCTTATATCATTGGTGATATCGCTTCATTTTGTTTAAGTTTGTTAGAAGAAAAAGGAATTAATAAAAACGAAGTATTGGGTTTTGGGTTTGGAGTTCCAGGACCTGTATCTAACAATATTGTTATTCAAGCACCCAATATAGGCTGGAAAAATTTAGATTTATCTAAAGAGTTTCAAAAAGAAATTGGTTTTAAAACTATCATTGAATTAGCTAATGATGCAACCATAGCAGCACTTGGTGAATATAAAGAAATGGGTTTAAAAGAAAATATTGTTTTTATCACACTAGGTACTGGTGTTGGTGGTGGAATTATATTGGATTCTAAAGCCCTTGAAGGTGCGCATGGAGCTGGTGGTGAAATAGGGCATATTAAAGTTGAATATAATCATCCAATAAAGTGCAGTTGTGGGCTATATGGTTGTTTAGAAACAGTGGCTAGCATTAGTGGTATTACTAGGATAGCCCAAGAATTAATAGAAGAAGGCAAATTTGAAACAAAATTAAACAGAAATCATTTGAATCCAAAAACGATATTTGATGCGGCCAAAAATGGAGATAGACTTGGTAATGAAGTATTAAATAATGTCTCAGATTATATAGGTAGAGCTTGTGCATCTATCGCAGTGACAGTTGACCCAGCGGTTTTTATAATTGGTGGAGGTATTTCTAACGCAGGGGATACCTTAATAAACGCGATTGAAAAAGCGTATCAAAACTACAGTCATTACGGAACAATAAAAACCACATTTAGACTGGCTAAATTAGGCAATGATGCGGGGATGTATGGCTCAGCAGAATTGATAAGGGGACAGTTACAGTGAATTTTAAAATAATAGTAAATGGATATGGGGCGGGTAAGGCATATAACTTGGATGAAATTTACATGTGTGAAACAGTTAAATGTAAAAATCCATATCGAGAAAAAAGAGTTTTTATTGATGCAATAAATAATTATGTATCAGATCTTTATGAAATAGAAAATAAAATGCAGGGAGAAGGAAAACAAATTGTTGCCGCGCATCGTTATTTGGTATCTGATCATGTTGTTAGCAATGAAGTTCTCTCAAGAATTAAGATAAACAGCGAAACAGCTGGTTATGCCTATATCAAAGTAGTCGACAACCATATTGATGAATTGAAAAGGTCACATAATGAATTATTTAAAGAACGAATCGCTGATTTTGAAGATGTAAAATATCAAGTTTTATCAAGAATTTATAATAAAAAGTTTAAACAAAACTTTAATGGTCCAACGATATTAATAGTCAATGAAGTATTGCCATGGATGATACTTAATTTATCAAAAAATGTAAAAGGCATTATTGCGAGAAAGGGATCTACATTATCTCATGCTGCAATTTTAGTTAAAGAGAAGGGAATACCTTTAATAGTTATTAAGGATATAAACATTAAAAACAATACTTTTATCGCAATAGACACTCAAACTCAATTAATTGACATTAATCCGGATCCTGAAACAAAGAAAGCTTATCAAACAAAAGGTAGAATTAATACTTTCAAAGTAAACGATAGAAAAAAAGCATATTTAAAAACCTTCAAGTTACAACTAAATATTTCTGGACCAGAAGATTTTCTTCAAAGTAGTTTAAAACATGTTGATGGGATTGGTCTATTTAGAACAGAACATCTCTTTTTAAAAAGCCCACATTATTTGAGTATGGAAGAACAAACCATAATCTATGAAAAAGTTGCTTTAAAAAGTTATCCAAAATTTGTCAACATTAGACTAGTAGATTTTAAAGGAGACAAATCACCCTCGTATCTTAAAAATCTTGATTTAAATGAATTTCTATTTTTCGGGCCACTAAATGAAATCTACAAAGAACAGATAGAAGCCATTATCAGAGCTAATGAAAAATATGGTAATTTAAGAATCATGATTCCGATGATTAGACAGATAGAAGAGTACCATCATGTTAGAGATTATATTAATTTAGTCTTAGATAACCTTAATAGAGTTAGATTAACACCCTCTCTTAAATTAGGTGTTATGTTAGAAACATTTGAAGCGTTTGAAAATCTTAATGATTATAAAATTGTTGATTTTATTTCAATTGGAACCAATGATTTATCAACCGAACTGTATTTGACAGATAGAAGTAAAATAACCGATTATATACACCATACGAAAAGTATGATTGAACCGATTAAGACAGTATCAAAATTTGCTAAAAGGCACAATATACCTTACTCAATATGTGGAGATTTAGCATCTAATACGGATTCATTTAGTAAATTGTTGAGAAGTCAAGAGATAGGGTTTAGTTTTCCAGAAAGTTTCTTAAATCAAGCAATATACTTAATCAACACTTATGTAGTAGAGAAGAAGAAAAGTAAAGATCTACGCGATAAAAGGAAAAAGATAGAAAAGTAAATCTAAAAAATTAAAATAATTTGAAGAAAGTGAATAAAAAGGTTGCACTTTCTTCATTTTTCATATATAATAATAAACGCTTGCGCATTAGGCAAGCAAGGCTTTGAAATGGGAGGTTGTCGGCACGCGGGAATCCGTTGTCTGGCCGGGTTATTCCCATGGAGCAAGTCTATGACGCGATTATAGGCGAAAGGAGAAAGAATAATGGCAAAAGAAGTTATCAAAATTCGTTTGAAAGCTTACGATCACAGATTAATTGATCAATCAGCGAAAAAAATTATTGAAAGTGTGACAAAATCAGGTGCGAAGGTTCATGGACCAATCCCACTACCAACTGAAAAAGAAATTTTCACAGTTCTTAGAAGTCCACACGTTAATAAAGATTCTCGCGAACAGTTCGAAAGAAGAACGCACAAAAGATTAATTGAAATCGTGAATCCAAATGCTGCAACGATTGAAGCACTAATGCATATTGACTTACCAAGTGGTGTCGATATCGTGCTTAAGAAGTAATAAAATTTAGAAAGAATAAGGAGAAGAAACATGGCCAAAGGAATCTTAGGTAGAAAACTAGGCATGACTCAAATCTTCAATGAAGATGGTCATCTAGTACCCGTAACAGTTATCGACGTTGCGAATAACGTTGTTCTACAACAAAAAACAGTCGAAACTGATGGATATGTCGCAACCCAATTAGGGTTTGAAGACAAACGGGAAAAATTAAGCAACAAGCCTGAACAAGGGCACGTTGCAAAAGCTAATACAGCACCTAAGCGCTTCGTTAAAGAAATCCGCTTTGACAGAACGCTTAATGAATTGACTGAATTAGCGGTAGGTAGTGTTGTATCTACAGATATATTTAATGAAGGCGACGTCATTGACGTAACTGGAACCTCAAAAGGTAAAGGTTTTGCCGGAGCAATCAAACGTCACAATCAAGCAAGAGGGCCTATGGCTCACGGTTCTAGATATCACCGTGGACCTGGTTCAATGGGTGCCATTAAAGGTAATATGAAAGGTAAAAACTTACCTGGTCATATGGGGCACGAAACTAAGACAGTTCAAAACTTAGTTATTGTTGGAGTTGACAAAGAAAGAGAATTACTTTTAGTTAAAGGCTCAGTACCAGGACCTAAAAAAGGTCTTGTAGTTGTGAGAACTGCAATTAAGAGTGGTAAGTAGGAGGCTAACATGTTACAAGTACAAGTATTAAACCAAACTGGTGAAAAAGTATCCGAACTTACTTTAAATGAATTGGTATTTGGTATTGAACCAAACAATCAAGTAATTTATGAAGTGGTAAAGGCTCAAAGAGCTGCTATGCGTCAAGGAACTCACGATGTCTTAAATCGTGGAGAAGTTAGAGGCGGCGGTAAGAAACCATGGCGTCAAAAAGGAACTGGTAGAGCAAGACACGGCTCAAGAAGAAGTCCAATCTGGCGTGGTGGTGGTGTTGTATTCGGACCTACACCAAGAACATATAATGTTAAAGTAAATAGAAAAGTTGTAAAACTTGCAACAAAGAGTGTTTTATCACTACACGCATCAAAAGGTCAATTGATTGTAGTTGATAAAATTGAATTTGAACAACCAAAAACTAAATTGTTCCAAAACACATTAAATAGTATTAACGTGAATGGTAAAACATTATTTATTGATGTTGATTTAGCTGACAACGTGGTTTTAGCAGGACGAAATATTCCTACATTAAAACTTGAAACAACAGATCATACAAGTGTATACGATTTAATGAATTGCACACAATTGGTTTTAACGACTGAAGCAGTCAAATATTTTGAGGGGGTGCTTCTAAATGATTAAATATTATGAAATTATTAAAGCACCAATCATAACTGAGCAATCTCAAAAAATGATTGAAGCTGCAAATACATATACGTTTAAAGTAGACAAAAAGGCTAATAAGATTGAAATCAAAAATGCCATCGAAGAAATCTTTAAAGTTAAAGTGTTAAGAGTTAACACCACAAACGTTAAAAAGAAATTTAAACGAATGGGTAAGTATGAAGGATTCAAACCTGCTTATAAAAAAGCAATGGTTACCTTAGCTGAAGGCGACAAAATCGATGCCTTCACAATTTAATCAATTGATATATTAAAGGAGAATTAACTTATGGCGGTTAAAATTTACAAACCGACGACAAATGGTCGTCGTAACATGAGCGTTTTAACGTTCGAAGAAATTACATCAACTACTCCTGAAAAATCACTACTTGAGCCATTGAAGAAACAAGGCGGACGTAACAATCAAGGTAAAATCACTGTTCGTCATCAAGGCGGTGGCGCTAAACGCAAATACCGTGTGATCGATTTCAAGAGAGATAAAGATAATATTCCAGGCAAAGTTGCCACAATCGAATATGATCCAAACAGAAGTGCAAATATCGCACTAATCCACTATGTAGATGGTGAAAAACGCTACATCTTAGCATGTAAAGACTTAGAAGTCGGTACTGAAGTTATGTCAGGCGAAAGAGTCGACATCAAACCTGGTAACGCAGCACCATTAATGAATATTCCGGTTGGTACAGTAGTTCATAATATTGAATTACATCCTGGAAAAGGTGGACAATTAGCAAGAAGTGCTGGCGCGAAAGCCCAAATTCTTGGTAGAGAAGACAAATATGTCTTAGTAAGACTTTCCTCTGGTGAAGTTAGAAAGATTCTAGGGACTTGCCGCGCAACTGTTGGTGAAGTAGGTAATGAATCATATGAACTTGTAAACATCGGTAAAGCTGGTCGTACAAGACACTTAGGGGTTAGACCTACCGTACGTGGGTCTGTTATGAACCCTAACGATCACCCACACGGTGGTGGTGAAGGTAAAGCACCTATTGGTAGAAAATCACCAATGTCACCTTGGGGCAAACCTGCAAGAGGTATTAAAACAAGAGATTCGAAGAAAGCTTCTAATGACTTAATCGTCAGAAGAAGAACGAAGTAGGAGGACACATATGGCACGTTCAATTAAAAAAGGACCTTTTTGCGACGAACACTTATTAAATAAAGTACGCGCACAAAAGAAGTTAAAAGAAAACAAAGTAATTCAAACATGGTCAAGACGTTCAACAATATTCCCTGACTTTGTCGGGCATACAATAGCTGTATACAACGGTAGAGAACATGTACCTGTCTATGTGACTGAAGATATGGTTGGCCACAAGTTCGGTGAATTCGCACCAACAAGAACTTTCCGTGGACACGCTGGCGATAAGAAACTCGTCAAGAAAGCTTAGGGGGGATTTTAATGGAAGCTAAAGCAATTGCTAGGACCGTTAGAGTCGCGCCTAGAAAAGCAAGACTTGTTGTAGACTTAATCAAGGGATTAGATATACCTGAAGCACAAGCGGTATTACTCTATACACCTAAGGCTGCATCACCAATTATCTTAAAAGTATTAAACAGTGCTGTCGCTAATGCAGACCACAACTATAAAATGGATGTTTCTAGACTTTATGTTAAAGAAGCATATGTTAACGAAGGTGTAAGAATGAAAAGACTATTGCCTCGTGCTAAAGGTCAAGGCGATATCATCCAAAAAAGAACAAGTCACATCACAGTTGTTGTGGCGGAAAGAGAGTAAAGGAGGGGAACCATGGGTCAAAAAGTAAGTCCAAAGGGTTTAAGAATTGGAATTAATAAAGGTTGGGATTCAACTTGGTACGCAGATAAGACATTAGTCCCTGCATTAATAAAAGAAGACCACCAAATTAGAACATTTTTAAACAAAACTTATAAAGGAGCAGGGGTTTCTCAAATTGAAATCGAACGCTTAAAAGGAAAAACAAAAGATCGTGTGAAAATCACACTTTACACTGCAAATCCTGGTATGGTTATCGGTAGAGATGCAGTTACCAAAAATAAAACAGTATCAACATTAGAATACATAACTAAAAAAGAAATTATCTTTAATGTTGTTGAAGTAAGACGTGCGGAACTTGATGCGAAATTAGTTGCAGAATCGATTGCAAAACAATTAGAATCAAGAGCCAGCTTTAGAAGAGTTCAAAAAATGGCTATTTCAAGAGCACTTAGATCGGGTGCTAAAGGTGTTAGAACTTTAGTTTCAGGTAGATTAGGTGGCGCTGAAATTGCGAGAAATGAAGGGTATTCAGAAGGTAGAGTTTCTCTACATACTTTAAGAGCGGACATTGATTATGCGACTGCTGAAGCCTTAACTACGTATGGTATTTTAGGAATTAAAGTATGGATTTATAAAGGTGAAATCTTACCAGGTCAAAAACCTCAAGCAGAAGAACCTCAAAAGAGACGTCCATCTAGAAAACCTAGGGGAGGTAATAGAAATGTTAATGCCAAAGAGAACTAAATATAGAAAACCTCACCGAATTAGTTACGAAGGTAAAGCTAAAGGTAACTTAACAGTTCAAAATGGTGATTACGGTTTAGTCGCTTTAGAAGGAGCTTGGATTACTAATGCTCAAATCGAAGCTGCTCGTATCGCGATGACAAGACATATGAAACGTGTAGGGAATGTGTGGATTAATATTTTCCCACATTTAGCAAAAACAAAGAAACCGCTTGAAGTGCGTATGGGTTCCGGTAAAGGAGCACCAGACAGCTGGGTTGCGGTGGTTAAGACTGGTAAAGTAATGTTTGAAGTTGGTGGTGTATCTGAAGCAGTTGCTAAAGAAGCGCTTCGCCTTGCATCACACAAATTACCAATCAAAACCAAAATTGTTCAAAGGGTTGGTGACCAATAATGAAAGCTAATGAAGTTAGAAAACTATCTACTCAAGACTTAGAAAAAAGAGTCGAAGAATTAAAAATTGAACTTTTTAACTTAAGATTCCAAGCTGCAGTTGGTCAATTAGAAAACACAGCTAGAATCCCTCAAGTTAGAAAATTAATTGCGCAGATGAAAACCATCATCACAGAACGCGCGAAATAAGGAGGATACTATGGAAAGAAATACAAGAAAGAGTTTCACTGGTACTGTGGTATCTGCGAAATCTGATAAGACGATTACAGTTGTCGTTGACACATATAAAAAAGCTGCAATTTATGGGAAACGTGTAAAAGTTTCCAAAAAATTCCACGTGCATGACGAAGACAATCAGGCTGCGGAAGGCGATGTAGTAATTTTTACAGAATGCCGTCCAATTTCTAAGACCAAGAGTTTTAGATTAACCAAGGTTGTTTCTAAAGCCGTAGTGATATAGGAGGCTATTATGATTCAACAAGAAAGTAGATTAAACGTTGCTGATAATAGTGGCGCTAGAGAAGTCCTAGTAATTAAAGTATTAGGCGGAACTGGCAGAAGATACGCAAACATTGGTGATGTTGTTACTGTGACTGTAAAGAAATCAGCACCTGGCGCAGCCGTAAAAAAAGGTGATGTTGTGAAGGCAGTTATCGTAAGAACAAAAACTGGTTTAAGAAGAAAAGATGGTTCCTATATTAAATTTGATGATAACGCAGTTGTTATCTTAAAAGAAGATCTAAACCCACGTGGTACTCGTATTTTTGGTCCAGTGGCTAGAGAGTTAAGAGAAAGTAATTTCATGAAGATCATTTCTCTTGCTCCAGAAGTATTATAGGAGGTCACTTATGCGTATTAAGGCAGGAGATACCGTAATCGTAATTGCGGGTAAAAATAAATTCACTACCGATAAAAAAGGTAATAAAGTAAGAACTACAGGCACAGTCCTTAAAGCTTATCCGAAAATAAATAAAGTAGTGGTTCAAGGTGTAAACATCGTGAAAAAACATGAACGCGCGACTCAACAAAATGAATCTGGTCAGATTTTAAGTGTTGAAGCACCAATCCATGTTTCAAATGTGATGATTTTAGATCCAAAGAAAAATGTACCAACACGTGTTGGTTATAAAGAAGTTAATGGCAAAAAAGTTCGCTATGCAAAAGTTTCTGGCGAAGTTTTGGATAAGTAGGAGGCCACAATGAGCAGATTAAGAGAACATTATAATCAAACTACAAAGCCAGAACTCATGAAACAATTTAACTATGATTCAGTGATGGAAGTTCCAGTAATTGAAAAAATAGTTGTTAATATGGGGGTCGGTGATGCAGTTGCAAATCCAAAAGCACTAGATGATGCTTTTGAAGAATTGACAATCATTACTGGTCAAAAACCAGTAATTACTAAAGCCAAAAAATCCATCGCTAACTTCAAATTAAGAGAAGACATGCCAATTGGTTGTAAAGTAACTTTAAGAGGTGAAAGAATGTACTACTTCTTAGATAAGTTAGTTACTATCGCCCTACCACGTGTTCGTGACTTTAGAGGGACTTCTAAAGAAGCGTTTGATGGCAGAGGTAACTACACACTTGGGGTTAAAGAACAATTGATTTTCCCTGAAATTAACTTTGATAAAGTTAAAAAGGTAAGAGGTATGGACATCGTTATCGTGACAACGGCTAAAACAGATGATGAAGGTAGAGCATTACTTAAATCATTAGGCATGCCGTTCAAGAAATAGGAGGACCATATGGCTAAAAAATCACAAATAGTTAGACAACAACGTCAAGCTAAGTTTTCAACTAGAGCTTATACACGTTGTAGCGTATGTGGCAGACCACACGCTGTATATAGAAAATTCGGTTTATGCCGTATTTGTTTAAGAGAAATGGCTTACAAAGGTGAACTACCTGGTGTAAGAAAATCAAGCTGGTAAGGAGGACAATAAAATGGTTATGACTGATCCAATTGCTGATATGCTAACGCGTATTAGAAATGCTAATCAAATGCATCATGAAACAGTGGAAATGCCTGCTTCAAGACTTAAAGCGGATGTGCTTCAAGTATTAAAAGAAGAAGGGTTCATTGTTGACTATAAAAAAGAAGAATCTGAAAACAAGTTCGAAGTCTTAGTTGTTAACTTAAAGTACAATGGCAACGAACGTGTTATTAAAGGATTAAAAAGGATATCGAAACCAGGTCTACGTGTTTATGCTAGAGTAGACCAATTACCAAAAGTTCTTAACGGCTTAGGTATCGCGATTATTTCTACATCTAAAGGCATTATGACTGACAGAGATGCTAGAATACAACAAATTGGTGGCGAAGTACTCGCCTACGTATGGTAAGGAGGATAATATGAGTCGTATAGGCAATAAAGAAATTATCGTTCCTGCAGGCGTAGAAGTAAAAATTGAGAATAACTTCGTGACTGTTAAAGGTTCACATGGAACGTTAGAAAGACAATTTTCTGATTTAATAACAATTGAACAAGAACCTGGTAAGATTGTTATTAAACGTTCAGGAAATACAGATCCTGAAAAGAAGATTCATGGAACAACTAGAGCACTATTGGCCAATATGGTCCATGGTGTACACACTAAATTTAAAAAAGAATTAGAAATCAATGGTGTTGGTTACAGAGCACAACTTCAAGGTAAAACACTTGTTGTTAACGCAGGGTATTCACACAACTTTGAATTTGAAATTCCACAAGGCGTTACCGTCACTGTGCCTAAGAATACCCAAATTATTATTGAAGGTATTGATAAACAGGTAGTAGGTGAACTTGCGGCTAATATTCGTGAAGTTAGAAAACCAGAACCTTATAAAGGTAAAGGTATTCGCTATATTGACGAACATGTTAGACGTAAGGAAGGTAAGACAGCAGCTAAATAGGAGGGTATATGAATGATTAAAAAATTATCAAGTAACGAAATGCGCCAAAAACGTCATTTACGTATTAGAGCCCATTTGTATGGCTCAGCAGATAGACCACGTCTAAGTGTATACCGTTCTAATAAGCAATTTTATGTTCAATTAATTGACGACGAAGCACAAGTAACATTAGCATTCGCACATTCAAGTGAAGTAGTGCCTGGTGTGAATATGAAAAGTGCAGAAGCAGTTGGTAAATTAATTGCTGAAAGAGCCTTAGAAAAAGGCATTACAAAAGTGGTATTTGACCGTTCTGGTTATCTTTATCACGGTAGAATTAAAACCTTGGCTGAAGCTGCAAGAGCAGCTGGCCTAGAATTTTAGGAGGGCATCATGGCGAAACAACAAAGAAGAGAAAAAGAAATCGATATATTTGAAGATCGCGTGGTCTCGATTAACCGTGTAACTAAGGTTGTTAAAGGTGGTAGAAGAATTCGTTTCTCCGCACTCGTTATTGTCGGTGATAAAAACGGTACGGTAGGATTTGGTATGGGGAAAGCCCAAGAAGTACCAGATGCAATTAAAAAAGCGATTCAAGCTGCTAAAAACAACACTATTAAAGTTAGCTTAGTTGGCGGTACAATTCCACATGGCGTTGTCGGTAGATTTGGTGCAGGTAGCGTATTATTACGTCCAGCATCAGAAGGTACAGGGGTTATTGCAGGTGGTGCGGTTCGTACAATCTGTGAACTTGCTGGTATTAACGATATTTTATCTAAATCATTGGGTTCTAAGTCCCCAATTAATACAGTCAGAGCAACTTTCGCTGGCTTAGAAGCATTAAGAACAAAGGAAGATGTCGCAGAATTACGTGGTATTTCTGTAGACAAATTGGTTTAGGTCATGAAGTTAGAAATTACATTAGTAAAAAGTCTAATTGGACAAAAACCAAATCAAGTAAAAACAGCACATGCATTAGGACTTAGAAAGATTAATAGTGTTGTTGTTAAAGAATCAAATGAAGCAATCAATGGTATGATCAAAACGATTGCCCACTTGATTGAAGTTAAAGAAGTTGCGTAAAGGAGGTTAAGAACATGTTAAATGAATTAAAACCTAATCAATCATCATTGAAATCACGCACACGTGTCGGTAGAGGACCAGGATCAGGACTTGGTAAAACATCAGGTAGAGGTCAAAAAGGTCAAGGATCACGTTCAGGCGGAGGTCCACGTCCAGGATTTGAAGGGGGACAACTTCCTTTATTCCAACGTTTGCCAAAACGCGGATTTAAAAATGTTAACCACATTGAATACGCAAATATTAATGTTAAAGATTTAAATGTATTTGAAAACGGAGATGTTGTAACACCTGAAGTTCTTCTAGAAAGAAGAATTATTCGTAAGTTGAACGATGGCGTTAAGGTGTTAGCCAACGGAACGCTTGAAAAATCACTAACAGTTAAAGCACACGCGTTCTCCAAACAAGCCCTTAAAGCAATTAATGAGGCGGGCGGAACGGCTGAGGTGATTTAAGGTGTTGTATAAACTTAAAGCAGTTTTTACGAATCCAAAATTATTAAAGAAAATTGGAATTACTATCTTAATATTATTTATTTTTAGAATATTAACATGGGTACCAATCCCATTACTTGATACTGCAGGGATTCAAGCGTTTGTTAAAAATAATAGTTTCCTAGCAATTTTAAATAACTTTTCAGGTAATGCTTTAGGTAGATTTTCAATTATGGCTATGGGAATTAGCCCATATATCACAGCCAGCATCGTGGTTCAATTACTCCAAATGGATATCATCCCAGTTTTAAAAGAGTGGAGCGAACAAGGAGAAACTGGTAAACGTAAATTAAACCGTTTAACAAGAATTTTAGGGTTAGTTTTATCGTTTGTTCAAGCTTCAGTCTTCTTATTAGGGTTATCTGTTGGTGGTGCGGAATTTATTCCTGATATCTTAGAACCAAATGCGTTCTACTATATTTACATGGCATTAATCGTAACTGCAGGTACAGCACTTGCAATGTGGATTGCTGATTTAATTACACGTTATGGTATTGGTAACGGCGGTAGTATGTTGATTGTGGCAGGGATTATTACATCTTTACCAGCAATGATTACAACCTTATGGAGCAAATATATCGTTAGTGATGGATCAGCATTAGGTGTCTTCTTGTTCTGTTTAATTATCTTCTTATACGTGTTAATTCTAATTGGGGTAACCTATCTAGAACTAGCAAGAAGAAAGATACCTATTCAGTACGCTAATAGAAGAGCTGGTCAAGGAAGAACTGATTCTAACTTACCAATTAAGTTAAACACATCAGGGGTTATTCCAGTTATTTTTGCGTCAACCATATTATCAATTCCACTTTCTATTATGGGGTCATTTGGTGGATCAACAGCGGGTGGCGCTGCTTATTGGATTGATCAAATATTTAATTATCAACAACCAATTGGGTTTGTCTTATATATGATATTAATTTTGATATTCTCATTTTTCTATTCATTTATTATGATGAGTCCAGAAAAAGTTGCTGATAACTTGTCAAAGAGTAATGCTTATATTCCGGGGGTAAGACCAGGAGCAGATACTGAAAACTATGTATCAAGACTACTGTTCAAAATTACCTTATTGGGTACAGTTTACTTAATGGTACTTGCCGCTACACCAATTGTAACGTCAATGATATTTGGGTTCACTGCAGCTGAAGCTCAAGTGGTTTCACTAGGTGGTACATCATTATTAATCGTTGTTGGGGTTGCGCTAGAAACAACCAATCAAATTATTACACAAGCCACAGAGCAAGAATACAAAGGTTTGTTTTAACCTTTAATTGGTGGAGGTAACGTGATGAGACTAATTATATTTGGTCCGCCTGCTTCTGGTAAAGGAACACAGGCACCGTTTTTCACTGAAAAATTCAATATTCCGCATATATCAACAGGTTCAATGTTTAGAGAAGAAACCAAAAAAGATACTGAACTAGGTTTAAAAATTAAACAACTTTTAGATAAAGGGCAACTAATCGATGATGAAACCACTAATTTGATGGTTAAAGATAGGTTAAGTATGCCTGATGCTAAGAATGGTTTCTTATTAGATGGTTATCCAAGAACGCTTAATCAAGCAAAATACTTAGATGACATGTTAAAAGAGGCTGGACTGAAACTAGATTATGCGATTGATTTATTCTGCGATGACGATATTGCAATTAAGCGTATCACTGGACGTAGAATGTGTCCAAAATGCGGGAAAATTTATAACATCTACTTTACCAAACCAAATGTAGACGGTATTTGTGATGTTGATGGAACTGAATTGGTTCGTAGAGCAGATGATACGGTTGAAATTGCAAAAAAACGGTTAGAGATTTATTATCAATCAACTGAACCTTTAATAAATTATTATAAAAATAAAGGTAATTTGATAGTGGCAGATGGTGGGCTCTTAGATGCAGCACACACATTTGAACAAATAATTAATAAAATTGGTGATAAAAAGTGATTACCATTAAATCAAAAAGAGAAATAGATATCATGCGCGAGGCCGGCCGAATGGTGGCCTTGACGCGTGATTATATAAAAGATCACATCGCTCCAGGTGTGTCAACCAAACATTTAGATGAATTGGCTGAAGCTTATATTTTATCTTTAGGTGGAATACCATCATTTAAGAATTATAATGGCTTTCCGGGTTCAATATGTGTAAGTGTTAATGAGGTTGTTGTTCATGGGATTCCTTCTAAAAAGGTAATCTTAAAAGAAGGCGACATTGTTACTCTAGATATTGGTGTTCAATATAAAGGATATCATGGAGATTCTGCCTGGACATATGGGGTTGGTAAGATTAGTAATCAAGACCAACAACTACTTGATGTGACACTTAATAGTCTATTTGAAGGCTTAAAACAGGCTAAACCTGGTAATCGCGTTTCTGACATCTCATATGCGATAGAATCTTATGTTAAACCATATGGATATGGTATCGTTGAAGAGTTTACAGGACATGGAATTGGATCAAGTTTACATGAAGATCCATATATCCCAAATTTTGGCCCTAAAGGCCACGGCCCAGTTCTTAAAAAAGGAATGACATTTTGTGTAGAACCGATGATTAACTTGGGGACAAAATCAGTCAGAATTTTAAAGGACAACTGGACAACCGTAACAAGAGATAAAAAGAAAAGTGCACATTTTGAGCACATGATTGCCATCACAGAAGATGGCTATGAAGTTTTAACAGAACTTTAAAGGAGGCATTATGGCTAGAGAAGACTTAATAGAAGTACAAGCGAAAGTAATAGAAGTATTACCCAATACCAAGTTTAAGGTTCAACTTGAAAATGGACACATAGTACTTGCACATGTATCTGGTAAAATCCGTATGCATAACATACGCATCTTACCTGGTGATAGCGTTACAGTGGAGTTATCACCATACGATCTGTCAAGAGGCAGAATTACATACCGTAGGAGGTAATTAAAATGAAAGTAAGAGCATCAGTAAAACCTATTTGCGATAAATGTAAAGTGATCAAACGCAAAGGTAAAGTAATGGTTATTTGTGAAAATCCAAAACACAAACAACGACAAGGATAAAAGGAGAACTAATATATGGCACGTATAGCAGGTATCGATATTCCACGTGAAAAGCGTGTAGTAGTATCATTAACCTATATTTATGGAATAGGTGATTCAACTGCAGTTAAAATCTTAAAAGATGCCGGCGTATCTGAAGATACACGCGTTAAAGATTTAAATGAAGATGAATTAAATAGAATTCGTACAGAAGTAACGAAATATCAAGTTGAAGGAGACTTACGTAGAGAAGTCACTTTAAACGTTAAACGACTAATGGAAATTGGTTCTTACAAAGGAATTAGGCATAGAAAAGGTCTACCTGTAAGAGGCCAAAACACTAAGAATAACGCACGTACTAGAAAAGGTAAAGCTAGAACGATTGCGAATAAGAAAAAATAGGAGGCATAACCCATGGCAACTAAAAGACCAACAAAACGTCGAGTAAAAAAGAATATCGCCCTTGGAATGGCTCATATTCACACAACGTTCAACAACACAATTGTTACCATAACTGATAAAGCTGGTAACGCTATTGCGTGGAGTAGTGCGGGTGCACTAGGATTCAAAGGATCCAAGAAATCTACCCCATTTGCCGCTCAAATGAGTGCTGAAGCAGCAGCTAAAGCAGCCATTGACCAAGGCATGATAAAAGTAGATGTTTCTATCAAAGGTCCAGGACCTGGAAGAGAAGCAGCGGTACGTTCACTTCAAGCAGCAGGATTAGAAATTACATCTATTAGAGATGTTACACCAGTACCACACAACGGATGTCGTCCTCCAAAACGACCACGTGGTTAATAGAATAAAATATAGATTGGGAGGGAATCATTTTGCAAGAACTTAAATTTTCAAAACCAGTAGTAAAGGCTGAACCTGTCAAAGGTGAACCAAACAAGGCAATATTTACCATTAGCCCACTTGAAAGAGGCTACGGAATTACCATTGGTAATGCACTTAGAAGAATTTTACTATCTTCTTTGCCTGGAACAGCAATTGTAAATGTACAAATTGACGGTGTAGAACACGAGTTTCAAACGATTGAAGGCGTCATGGAAGATGTGATGACCATTGTTTTAAACTTGAAGAAAGTTATATTTACAACCGATTCTACAGAACCAAACTTTGAAAAGCATGTTGAGATTCACCAAGTTGGTGCTGGCGTAGTTACAGCTGGCGATATTAATACAGATACTGAATTAAAAGTGGTTAACCCTGACCAAGTTATAGCAACCGTTGTTGATGGTGGGAAGTTATCAATGTATTTAACCGTGAGACGAGGTATTGGTTATGTTGGATCTGATGAAAATAAGATTTTCACGACAGCTATTGGAACCATCGCGATTGACTCACTATTTACACCTGTAACACGAGTTTCATACAATGTAGAAAAAACCAGAGTTGACAGAAATGCAAACTATGATGAATTACACATGGATGTTGAAACTAACGGTGCAATCAAACCACATGAAGCCGTTTCGCTTGCAGCTAAAATGATGATTGATTACTTAAATGTGATTGTAGATCTTGATTTATCGACCCATGAATTATCCTTCATGACCGATAAACAAGTTGATACTGACAATCAAAAACTAGAAAAACCTATTGAAGAACTAGATTTAAGTGTTCGTTCGTTTAACTGTTTGAAAAGAGCAGGCATTAACACTTTAGCTGAATTAACAAAGAAGACTGAAGAAGAAATGATGCGTGTTAGAAACTTAGGACGCAAGTCATTAAAAGAAGTTAAAGACAAATTAGAAGAATTAGGATTATCATTCTCGCCAAGCTTTATTGGTAGAAAACAAGACGATTCTTCTGTAGAAGATTAAGGAGATAAATCTTATGGCATATTCAAGATTAAGACGTACAAGTGATCAAAGAAAAGCTTTAATGAGAGACCTTGTAACGGATTTAATAATTCATGAACAAATTGAAACTACCGAAGCCAAGGCTAAAGAATTAAGAAAATTAGCTGACAGAATGGTTACATTAGGCAAAAAAGGTACCTTAGCATCAAGACGTCAAGCAGCTAAATTAGTTAGACCTGAACAAGTAAGCGAAACTGAAACAGCTTTACAAAAACTTTTTGGTCCACTTGCTGAACGTTTCAAAGACAGAGAAGGCGGCTATACAAGAGTATTAAAAACCATGCCTAGACGTGGTGATAATGCCCCAATGGCTATCATTCAATTTGTTGAATAATTAACAAAAACTTACAGAAGGTGAAAACCTTCTGTTTTTTTATTTACTAGGAAAGTTCGTCATTTCAGACAAAAAGACTAGAATTATGTATAAAATAAACAAATAAATTAGAAAAAGCCTATTGAGGATATAGGCTAGTTGAGTGAATATTATATTAAAGGGTGATTTTAATCACGTGTGTTTACTCGATTAAATCTCTTGGGAACATAATACCTTTCTTAACATTACATGTGGTGCACATGATGTAAGGTAAATCTTTAGTACCGTAGTTTAGATGAATTAAAGATGAGAGAATCACCCCATTGTCTTTGATTATCAAACAACTCAATT
>JAQUCY010000084.1 GCA_028685975.1 Acholeplasmataceae bacterium
TTATTTTAAGTTATAGAAACTTGCTTTACCTAAGTATTTAGCAGTATCTCCAAGTTCATCTTCAATTCTGATTAATTGATTGTATTTAGCAATACGGTCAGTTCTTGATGCAGAACCAGTCTTAATTTGACCAGCGTTTGTTGCAACGACTAAGTCAGCAATTGTAGTATCTTCTGTTTCACCACTTCTATGTGATACAACAGCAGTATAGCCGGCTCTCTTAGCCATTTCAATTGCTTCTAAAGTTTCTGTTAAAGTACCGATTTGGTTAACTTTAATTAAGATTGAGTTAGCAATACCATTTTCGATACCGTGTGCTAATTTTTCAGTGTTAGTAACGAATAAGTCATCACCAACTAATTGAATCTTATCACCTAAAACTTTTGTTAAGTATTTCCAACCTTCCCAATCATTTTCATCTAATCCATCTTCTATTGAAATAATTGGATATTTTTCTACTAAATTCACATAGAAATCTGCTAGTTGTTCAGCTGTGAATTCTTTGTTACCTTCACCAGCTAAAACATATTTCTTAGTATCTTTGTTATAGAATTCGCTTGAAGCAACGTCCATACCTAAGAAAATATCTTTACCAGGAACATAGCCTGCTTTTTTAATGGCTTCCATAATAACTTGGATAGCTTCTTCGTTAGAACCTAAGTTTGGCGCGAAACCACCTTCATCACCAACAGCAGTATTTAAACCTTTAGCTTTTAATACAGCTTTTAAGTTATGGAATACTTCTGTTCCCCAACGAATCGCTTCTTTAAAGCTTGGCGCACCAACAGGTAAAATCATGAATTCTTGGAAATCCACGTTATTATCAGCATGAGATCCACCGTTTAGAATATTCATCATTGGAACTGGTAGTTGTCTGGCATTAAATCCACCAATATAGTTATAAAGACTAACACCTAAAAAGTCAGCAGCAGCTCTAGCAACTGCCATAGAAACGCCTAAAATAGCGTTGGCTCCAAGTTTACCTTTATTTGGGGTACCATCTAAAGAAATTAATAATTGGTCAATCCCAACTTGGTCAAGTACGTTAAATCCGATTACTTCTGGTGCTAAAATTTCATTAACGTTGTTAACAGCTTTTAAAACACCTTTACCTAAATAACGTTTTTTGTCACCATCTCTTAGTTCAACTGCTTCATGTTCTCCAGTAGATGCTCCACTTGGAACAAGGGCGCGACCAAACGCACCAGAATCTGTGTAAACTTCAACTTCTACAGTTGGGTTACCTCTTGAGTCTAAGACTTCTCTTGCATAAACATCTGTAATAAATGGCATATCAAAATCACTCCTTTATTTATTTTTCTATAATTTGTCTATTACCATAGTAATTATACTAATATTTTACCATAATTCAATAGAAAAGTACTAGGTAAACACTTACATTGCTTATCTTTTCATTCTTCTATAGGTCATAACGATAATGTATGTATAAATAAATATATTTAAAAGATTTAAAAAGATGTCCAAAGGGTTAAGTGTCCAAATAAATAAAAACTGGAAATGAATTATTGGGTTAAATAGTTGCCAGATAATCTGTCCCTCTGAAACAATAAACCAATATAAAACATTATAGGATACTCCCATAAAGTAATCACCCAATAGAATAAAGAAGACACCGAGTATTGAATAGATAATATGATAAAAACTAAAACTACGATACAATCTATTAAACATAAATACATAATAAATTAAAAATGTGAATAATGAAACAAAACCAAAAACTGAATTTCTCAAAATGAAGCTAATTGCTCCCATCATTGATCCGAACACAATTGCGCCTAAAAATCCCTCTAATAAAAATCTTTTTAGATCTGGTTTATGAATTGGTTCTTTTAAATTATTATAAAAATTTATAAATCTTCTTTTCATTTAAATCTCCATTTGTTTTAATCTATAATGAATTAATTCAAAGACAACCATTGTTAAAATACCTTTAATAAGATTAAATGGTAAATATACAGATACGATACCGACTGTATATGCCCAAACTGTTGTTCCTAGAAAAGCATATTGTGGGTCTTTAATAATTGTAGTAAAGAATATGTGACTTCCACCTGAAATATATATTGGTACAGATATAAAGAAATTCAATGCTACCATTATTATACTAAAAACTAAAGTGACAAAACCGATATTAATGATATGTTTAACAAAAGGTATTTTCTCTGGGTTATCATCTTTTTGACCAAATAAAGGTTTATGTTTAGTCCTAGTGACATGTGTGATAAACATATAAGATAGAATAATTACTAAAGATGCAATAATCGCAATCACTTCTCCAAAATATGGAATAAAACTGGATACAGTGGTTGTTAATCCAATTAAGAGCCTGGTTGCACTTCTTAACACAATCGCAATACTTGCGTATCTAAATCCTAACGTTATGAAACAAGCTAAAATAATAACCTCACTAAAATCAATCGCCAAATATGGCGCAGGTGGCCATGGGATTTGAATAAATCCAATCACAACTGCCAATGCAGCAAATATTGCCGTCAAAACACTCTTCTTTAATGCCTCATTTTTCATTTTATATCCTCCTTACAAATAAAAAAATCGTCACTAAAGGGCTGACGAAAAAAAGACATAAAATTCTCTATTCTCTTCTTCCATCCAGACTATACTGTCGGTACCGGAATTTCACCAGTTCCTGCTAACGCTCGCGGACTATCACCGCCGATCGAGGAATTACACCTCGCCCTGAAGTTTTCATGTTTATTATAAGACCACCAGTGTGATTTGTCAACTCATATTAGTCACTAATGAACAAATGATTGTTTTAATTGCTTCTATTTCGTTAGTTAAATCATCTAAAAACTGTTTATTCAATGGTCTAAACATACGAATAGTAAAAACCTCTTTTCTTGAGTCTATCGCTATGTAGGTAGCATGTTTCTTAACAGCAACAAAGAGTTTTTTATATCTTTTATTAACTTCGGTTAATGATTCACTAAAAGGAGTTTCAAACAATTTGTTTACCCCATTTTTATCTCTTGAATAAACATCAAAGGTTTGATCAATTAACGCATTTGAAGTAGCTCTTTTGTTTTTGAGTGGTAAATAATCAAATTGTTCACTTCCTTTCGGAATAACGTATACACTGTCTGGTAACCTTGATTCTAGATTTACTTGAATAAATAGCCCACTAAAAACGATACTACTAATTGGCTTTTTAGAATTTGGCAGTGTATCGTATAAGAATATTTCACTCATTTTATATTTACGGTTAAAAATTTCACCACTAATCAAGTCTTCACTAATAAATCTTTCGTGCATTTTAAGTAGGTGTGAACTATAAACTTCACTTTGAGAAAAACCTTCACTTTGTCTATATAGATTGCTGCCTAAATGTTCGCGATATAATTGAGGAACTATATCTTCTTTTATGTTTCTTCTGACCGAGTTATAAATAGACTTACCGATAATACTAATTACCAGTCCACTTAAAAACCCAAAATAAAAATACGGTTCAAAATAAAACATAACAGCAGAACTTATAGTAATTAAAATACCAACTAGAACCAATATTTCTGCTAAATATTTCTTTTTCGCTATTTGACTAATCATCTTCATCACCTTTTGAATATTATAAATAGTTTTCACTTTTTTTTCAATTGAAAACCTTTTCTTTTATACTTTATACCGAAATAGTTTATAATAGGGTTGAATAGGAAGTGACATAATATTATGAATAAACAATTTGTAGGATTAATTATTTTAGACGGGCAAGGAATTGCTCCAGCAAGTGATACAAACAGTGTTAGTTTAGCAAACAAACCAACAATGGATTACCTATTAGCCAATTACCCACACAGTACTTTAAAAGCTTCAGGAACAGCTGTAGGACTACCTGAAGGTCAAATGGGGAATAGTGAAGTGGGTCATTTAAATTTAGGTGCAGGTAGAGTGGTATGGCAAAGCTTATCAAGAATTAACGAAGCTATTAAAGATAAATCTTTCTTTGATAATAAAGCTTTCTTAAATGCTATCAAGCATGTTAAAAAATATAATTCTAAACTTCATATTTTTGGACTAGCTGGCACTGGTGGCGTTCACTCAAGTAGTCTTCACATCATAAGTTTATATGAATTAGCCAAAACACATGGTTTAGCAGACAAAACTTATTATCATGCTTTCTTAGATGGCCGAGATACACCTCCAACAAGTGGATTAGAATTTGTGAAAGATATTGCAAAATCCGGATTAACTGTGTCAACAGTTAGTGGACGTTATTACGCCATGGATAGAGACAATAACTGGGATAGATTACAAA
>JAQUCY010000085.1 GCA_028685975.1 Acholeplasmataceae bacterium
GAATATTTTAATAAAAATTCTTTTATTATGCCTAAAAATGGGCATTTTTTAAATTTTATCCACACTATAAAGAAAAAAGGACCATAAAGTCCATTGAAGAAAATTAATTCTTCATTTCTTTACAGTCCCTTTATTTATCTTTTAAATTTTTTAAATGTTTGATAAGTCCTTTCTAGCGTTCTTATTGATCGTTCAATATCTACATAGGCACAATGTGTAAATAATGCATCCACCATCGCTAATTGAGAAATCCTTGAGGTCATCGCTGCACTTCTGAACTCCCCTTCTAAAGAAGATGTATAAAGGACAATATCAGACAAATCTGCCAAGATTGATGACCCTAACTTAGTAATGCTGATTATAGTCGCTTTATTATCTTTTGCGAGTAGAGCAGCCGATACAATTTCTTTTGTTTTACCAGAATTGGAGATAAAAATCACCACATCCTTACTATTTAGGAATGAAGCATCTACCAATTGGTCGTGTGATTCTCCTTGAGCTATACAAAACTTATTAATTCTTCTAAGTTTCATTTCTAGGTCTTTACACACTAAATAACTAGACCCTTTCCCAAAAATCAATATTTTCCTAGCATTCATAATCGTTTGAGCTGCTTTTTCAACCGTTTCAATGTTAAATATTTTCAGTGTCTCTTCTAAGATTCTAATATCATTCTCAATGGCTGCTTTTCCATCTTCATAAGTCTTTGTTAAAATAACATCTTGGTACTCTTTGTTATCAGGTATTTCCACTTTAGCATTGGCTAAAATAAAATCGATTTTAAAATCTTTAAAGCCATGATACCCTAACTTCTTACACATGCGAACAACCGATGCTGGCGATGTATAAGCCGCTTCAGCTATTTTTTCAACCCCGATGTCTTTTAAGTTATCTTTATTTTCGATTAGGTAATCAAGAACGGCTCGTTCTGCCATGCTGAGATTTTCTTTATACTTCATCATATTAATCATTACACTCATATCATTACCCCCGTAAAAGCGCTTTCTCTTACAACCTTTATTATATCACTGTTTTTCGAAAATGTAAAAAAGATTCTCAATCCGAGAACCTTTTTTTCAATGTTTTTTCAACTTTAAATAACTTTATCTGGGTTAAGAATTCCATTAGGGTCAAAGACCTTCTTAATACCTTTCATAAGATTTATCTGAGTCTCACCTAATAAATCAACCATATACTTCTTCTTCGCAAAGCCAATTCCATGTTCACCTGAAACTAGACCGCCTAATCTAAATGCTTTTTGATACATTAATTCAAAACCCTTACTTAAAGTATCTTGCCAAGTCTTATCATCAAGATTATCCTTACAGAAATAAATATGTAAGTTCCCATCACCAACATGACTAAAATATGGCATTCTTATCGCTAAATCTTTTGATACTTCTTTAGTGAAATCTAGGTATTCAGCAATATTAGATCTTGGTAGAACCACATCTATTTCATCCATTTCTGTTGTTGAAGCCTTAATCGCTTCTAAGAAAGCACCCCTAACTGTCCAAACACTGCTTTTTCTTTCAGCAGTATCAATTAAATATACATCAATTGCCCCAAGCTCTATACAAATATTAGAGGCTTGCTCAATATCATCATCTAAAGCTTCTTGAGTATTCCCATCATAACTTAATAATAAGTAAGCGTCATGATTATCATGTGGAATATGTTTACCTAAAAATTCATTTGAATAGGCAAGTGAAGTTTGATCGATGTATTCAACCGCGGTTGGTGTAACATGTCTTTTAATTAGTTCAGGGGCAGCGCTAATTGCACTTTTTGTATTTTTAAATGGTACCAATAAAGATGCTGAGAATTTAGGTAAGCTTGTAAGTTTTAAAGTAACTTCAACAATGATACCCAAGGTTCCTTCGGTTCCGACGAATAGTTCTTTAAGTGGATAGCCGGTAGAGTTTTTAACAACTTTACCACCTGTCTTGATGATTTCTCCTGTCGGTAAGACGACTTCTAAACCTCTAATCCAGTCTCTGGTAACACCATATTTGATGGCACGCATTCCACCAGCATTCGTTGAAATATTACCACCGATGGTTGCTGTTTTTTCCCCTGGATCCGGTGCGTAAAATAAACCTTCTTTTTCAATGGTATCATAGATATCTAATAACATCAAACCAGGTTGAACAGTTAAAGTCAAATTAGTTTTATCAAGTTCTATGATTTTATTCATTTGACTTAGATCAAGTAATATCCCACCATGCACAGGAACACTTCCCCCAACGAGTCCAGTACCAGCACCTCTTACGGTGATTGAAATATTTTCTTGATTTGCATAAACCATTAGTTTAGAGATTTGGTTTTTATCATGTGCTACAACTCTTACTTCAGGAAAGGAAACAATCGTTCCCATTTCATCTTTAGCATATTCCTCTTCGATATTCTTGTCATAAACATTATTTTCCCCAAATATTTCTTTTAACGTTTGAATATCCTTTAATACAATTTTCTTAAACATGATTTTCACCTTCCAACAAATCATTTAGTCTTGGTAACACTTCATATAAATCACCTAAAATCGAATAGTGAGAAATATTAAAGAGTTTGTTGTTAGGGTCATTATTGATGGTAATGATCATTTCTGCATCTTTCATACCTTCAATAAAGTGAACTGCACCACTTATTCCGATATTAATAATTAATTTAGGTTTTACGGTTCTTCCGCTTAAACCTACTTGATGTCTTGCATCAAACCATCCATTTTCAATTAATGGTCTTGTGCACGCAATATCAGCATTTAACCTTTTTCTTAAGGGTTCTATTAATTGTAAGTCAGCTTGTTTTTTAAACGCTCTTCCCACACAAATTAATATTTCAGATTCACTAATATCTTTTGATTTAGGTTTATTTAATATTTCTAGTATTTCGATAAATGTATGATCATTGATGTCTTTAACTTCTTCTTTAACTAATTGACCAAATGGTTTAACTGTTTCTGGTTTTTTAAATATTTTATATCTTACTGTTGCCATTTGAGGTCTATGATTAGTCGTTCTAATCTTAGCCATAATGTTACCACCGAAGGCTGGTCTGATTTGGAGTAAGTCTCCATTTTTATCCATTTCTAGTTTGGTACAATCAGCAGTTAATCCGGTTCTTAACCTAGCTGCCATTCTCGGCCCAAAACTTCTTCCTTGTGGGGTTGACCCTAACAAAATAGTGCTAAACTTATGTTTATCAAAACAGACTTCTATAACATTTGTATAACGTTCAACATTGAAATATTCATAAAGAGGACTGTCGTATAAATATACTTTATCCACACCATATGTTAATGCTTCATTGGCTAAATGTTCTACATTACTACCGATTACTAATGCGAATACTGGATCATTAGATATTTGGGCTAATTCTTTAGCTTTACCAATTAACTCAAAACTAACTGGGTGAGCTTTACCATTTAGTTGTTCAACATAAACCAAAATTCCTTTATATTGAGTTTTATCTATTTTTTTACGTTCTTCCTCGATCAGTGTACAAACACCTTCTGGCCCTTTTCGAACGCACATCTTACAAATACGGCAGTTTGCGTTAATGATCAACAATTCATCATTATACTCAAATGCGTTAAAAGGACAAATCTTGATAAGTTTTTCGGCGACTTCTTTATTTACTTTTGTGTTATCTACTTTAATATATGCCATGGTATCACCTAAATAAATTGACTTTCTTTTAACACATCAAATAACCCTTTTGCCATTGTTTTGGCATCCCCTTTAATCGCTTTAGAATCCAGTTTTACTTCAGGAGAAAACATTTCTTCAACTTGGGTAGGTGAACCTAATAAACCGTAGTGTTCTAAAGTTTGATCCTTTAAATCATTAAAACGAATAATGTTAATATCTGAATCTTTAAATGCCTTCTTGCGTCTATAAGAAGGAAGTCTTGGTGTATTAGAATCTTTTTCAATGGTAATTAATGCAGGTAAAATTACCTTAACAATCTCGTCATGTGTATCATATCCACTTCTTACCACCACATAATCTTCCTCTACTTCTAAAATTTCTTTAACATAAGGTACATGTGGAATTGTAAGGTTTTCTGCTATTTCTAGACCGACTTGAGCAGTGTCACCATCAGTTGTTTGTTTCCCGCAAATAACTAAATCAAAATTACCGATATGGTCAATCATTTGACTAATTGTATAAGCAGTTGCTAAAACATCTGCTCCTGCAAACTTTCTATCTGATATCACAGTTCCTTTATTAGCACCCATATGAATAGCTTCCT
>JAQUCY010000086.1 GCA_028685975.1 Acholeplasmataceae bacterium
CCGATCTTAATTCAAAAGCCCCAGTATAAAGCTGATAATATGTTCCTTTTAAGTCAATTAAATCACTATGTTTACCACGTTCAATGATACTACCATCTTCTAAGATAATAATCGCTTTAGAGTTTTTAATCGTCGATAATCGATGGGCAATCACAAAGACTGTTCTACCTTCCATAAGTTTATCCATCCCGTCTTGGATTAGTCTTTCTGTATACGTATCAATCGATGAGGTAGCCTCATCTAAGATTAAGACTGGCGGATTAGATATCGCCGCTCTAGCGATACTGATTAATTGTCTTTGCCCTTGGGATAAATTGGATCCGTCTCCGGTAATGATGGTATCATAACCTTCAGGAAGTTTTAAGATAAACTCATGGGCATTGGCTAATTTAGCGGCCTTGACAACTTGTTCATCGGTGGCATTTAAATAGCCGTAACGAATGTTTTCCCTTACGGTGGTTTGGAATAAGTGGGTGTCTTGTAAGACAATGCCTAAGGATTTTCTTAATGACGATTTTTTAATCTTTTTAATATCAATCCCGTCAAAAGTAATTACACCACTATTAATTTCATAAAAGCGGTTGATTAAGTTTGTGATGGTGGTTTTACCCGCCCCAGTAGACCCAACAAAAGCAATCTTTTGGCCTGGTTTAGCAAATACTGAGATATTTTTTAATACCAGTTTATGGTCGTTATAACCAAAATCAACATCTTCTAATCTAACATCGCCTTTAACCATCGTATAAGTGTCTCCATCCTTCCAAGCCCACATTTTCGTGACCTCATCGGTTTCGACAAAATTCCCTTCGTCATCATAATAAACATTAACCAAAGTAATATGACCTTCATCAACTTCTTTTTCCATGTCCATCACTTCAAAGATTCTGCTAGATCCGGCCAGTGCCATTTGCACAAAGTTCAATTGTTGACCCATTTGGTTCACAGGACCCATAAACTGTCTGGTGAAGAGTAAGTAGGCAACCAGTTGTGGTACCGTTAATAAATTATTTATTGCCATTATCCCGCCGATAATCGCGGTCACCGAGAAACCTAAGAATCCCACATTAATCGTAATCGGGATTAACATCCCACTTCTACTCATGGAGATCCTTGCTGAATCAGCCACTTTTCGATTAATTTTGGCAAAATCTTTAATAGCTTCATCTTCATGTCTAAATACTTTAATGACTTTTTGACCTTCTATCATTTCTTCAACATAACCATTTAATGCCCCAACATTTTTTTGTTGGGCAATAAAATACTTTTTTGATCTTTTCGCAATCATTCTTGTTAAGAAGATTAACAACACCGCAAAAATAACTGTAAATATCGCTAGTTGCCATGAAGTAACTATCATCGCTACCAAAAAGCCTAACATTAATAATAAAGAACTAATTAGATTTGGTAAGCTTTGAGAAATCATCTGTCTTGTCGCATCCACATCATTGGTATATCGACTCATGATATCACCGTGTTTATTGGTGTCAAAATACTTTAATGGTAGATCAATCATATGATTGAATAAACCGTTTCTTATTTCTAAGAGTGAGTTTTGTCCTACATCAATCATGATTCTTAGATAACTATAACTAAACAACATATTGATTAAGAAGAAATTAATCATGATTCCAATGTATATAATTATTTTACTAAAGTCGTTACTACCACTTTCGTAAATATTACTTGCTTCCGCAAGAACATTTTGAATCATCGACATTCCACCAACATTGGCAGTAGTCGCTATCAACATAAATAATACAACTAAGATAATGCGCCATTTATTAATTCTAAATACTAATCCTAGAAGTCTTTTGAAGGTGCCCTTTTTAACTCTTATTGGGTTTTTTTGCATTATTCTTCGACCTCCTTTGATTTAGATTGTGCATCATAAATAGTTTTATAGATTTCATTTATTTGATACAACTCTTCATGTTTACCCACTGAGTTAATTCCATTTTCATCCATTAAGATGATCATATCCGCATCTTCTAAAGAAGATAATCTTTGTGAGATGACTACTTTAGTCATATCAGGAGATTGATTCTTTAAAGATGATTTAATTTTCGCATCTGTTTTGGTATCTACAGCACTGGTAGAATCATCTAAGATCAAGATTTTCGGATTAGCGATTAAGGCTCTTGCAATGGTTAATCTTTGACGTTGTCCACCACTGACATTAACCCCACCTTGTTCAATCCATGAATCTAAACCTTTATCCATTGACATCACAAAATCATAAGCTTGAGCACTTTTTAACGCTTCGATAATTTCTTCATCTGAAGCATTTTCTTTACCCCACTGAATATTTTCTCTCACAGTCCCACTAAATAAAACATTTTGTTGTAAGACGAGAATTACTTCTTTTCTTAGAGCTTCTAATGAATAATTCTTAATATCTTTCCCACCAACATAAATCGTTCCTTCGGTCGTATCATATAGTCTTGATAATAATTGAACTAAGGTTGATTTACCGGTTCCTGTTGACCCAAATATACCTACAAAAGAACCACTTGGGATTTCTAAATTAACATTTGATAATACTGGTTTACTATCTTGATTACCATACTTAAAACTGACATTATCAAATTTAAAAGAACCATCTTTAATTTCATAATTAGGATTTTCAATTTCTTTTAATCGTGGTTCTTCATCCAGTACTTCACTAATTCTATCCATTGCAGCTCTAGACATCGCAAACATCATGAAGACATGAGAAATCATCATTAAGCTAAATAATACTTGGTTAATATAAGTAATTGTATTGGCAAACTGACCTTCTGTTAGGTTGCCTGCAACCAATAACTTAGATCCGAACCACCCAATTAACACAAAACTTAAACCAATTGAAAACTGCATTAAAGGTCTATTCCAAATCGTTAACTTTTCAGCTGTTTTACTGATGGTTCTAACCTCATCCACCGCTTGATTAAATCTTTCTGTTTCATAATCTTCTCTCACAAAAGACTTAACGGTTCTAATTCCGATTAAATCCTCTTGGATAACTAAGTTTAAGTTATCAATCTTACCAAACATTTGCACAAAATAACGGTATGCTCTAGTCAAAATGATATAAAAACCAAATAATAAAATTGGAATTACAATCACAAATATGGCCGCTAACCATCCCGCAAAGATACTAATACTAATAATTGAGAATAAAAACATCGATGGCGCTCTTAAGGCTACCCTTAAGGTCATATTTGTGGTTTGTTGAATTGTGTTAACATCCAATGTCATTCTGGTAATTAAACTAGATGTTTTAAAGTTATCCATGTTTTCAAATGAATAAGTTTGAATCTTTTCAAACTGGGCTAACCTTAAATTATGACCAAACTCCGTAGAGACCTTAGATACTGTTTTAGTCACTAAAACCCCAAATATTAAAGCCACTACCGCAGATACAATCATCAATCCACCATAAAGTAAAATAATGTTCTTATTTGGTGCTGAAACTCCAAATGCATCTGTAGCTTTAATGCCGTCATCAATTAATTTCCCCATAAACACAGGGATTAGTATCTCAAATATTACTTCAATAAAGATTAAAAAAGGAACCTTAATTAAATCTTTTTTAACCGTCGTAAAATATTTAAATAGTTTTTTCATATTGTTCCTCCTCATCAATCCAATCATTTAATTTCATTAATACAGCTTCAAAAACATATTTTTCTTTCTCATCCATTAGACTATTTAATCTATTTTCCATATGCATGTTTGTATCAATTCCAAGCTTGGCATAAGTTTCACCTTTATTAGTTAATACAATCTTTCTTTTTCTTTTATCAGTTTTTAAACTAACTCGTTTAATCAAATCATATTTAACTAAACTATCAATAATACCTGTTACAGAACCACCTCTAATTTGAAAAGTGTTTTCAATATCTTTTTGAAATACTTCTTTTTCTTTATTTCTATATAAATAAATCAAGATTCTTGCTTGTCCTGAATGTAATCCATTCTTTTGATGTTTCGTGTCTAACAAGCGCTTTAATTTATTTGTTAGAATAAATAATTCTTTAATATACACTTTGTTATTCAATGTCTCACTCCTTGATTACTTAGTTACCTAACTATGTTACTACTTTTGTTGTCAATAGTATAGTAAATGACTCAATAATTTTTATGTAACCGTATTCCATTTTTAATAAAAACTTGAAAATCACCAAATTAATTTCAGTCTAAAAAA
>JAQUCY010000014.1 GCA_028685975.1 Acholeplasmataceae bacterium
ATCCCAATGCCGTATGGATAGGGGATAAGGGTGTGAACACACCTAAACGGACATATCTATTTGGTATGTGATCGTTTTAAATAAGGCGAGAAATCGCTAAGGGTAAATTTATTTACCTCTTTGTTCTGCTTCATATTAATTGATAAAGTGGGGTTGGACTTTTGGGTTGTTTACCTTATAATGAATGTGAGGTGATTCAAGTGAGAGTAGCATTAGTTGCACATGATAAAAAGAAAGATATTATTATTGAATTAGCAAAACAGTATGAAAAAACTTTAGCACAACACGAGTTGTTTGCCACGGGAACAACAGGGAAATTGATTATGGAACATACTAGTCTTCAGATTACTAGAATGAAAAGTGGACCACTTGGTGGTGACCAACAAATCGGTTCAATGGTTGCCGAACAACAATTGGATTTAGTCATTTTTTTAAGAGATCCTTTGACAGCTCAACCACATGAGCCTGATGTATCCGCATTATTAAGATTATGTGATGTTTTTGCGATACCACTGGCAACCAATGTTTCTAGTGCTAACATCATGTTAATGGCATTAGAAGAAGGACATATTAAAGTACAATATGGTAAAGAAATATGATTGTTGATTTAACGAAGACGATTAAAGATAAAATGAGTGGATTTCCTGGGGATCCTGTTGTTCGTTTAGAACAAATAAAGCATTTTATTAAAGATGGTTATAATGATTATTTGTTAACAACTAATATGCATACAGGAACCCATATTGATGGGCTAAACCATATGGGTAATGGTCCATTAATCAATGATATCGATTTAACACAATTTATGGGTATAGGAAGAGTTGCCGATCCACTTAATTATATCTATCAAGGGGAAGACGTAGTAGTAATAGAATGTCATGGTCATTACTTAGAAGAAAACTTTATAAGACAGTTAATAGAGCACCCATTAAAATTTATTGTGATTGACAATGATTCAGTTGATACCAAACCTTATTTTTTACACAAATTATTATTTAGTAAGCAAATATATATTGTTGAGAACGCAATAAATTTAAATAGACTACCCAAAGATACATCTTTTGAAATTTTTGCGATTCCATTAAAAATTGAAAGTGATTCAAGCCCAGTTAGACTTTTCGCAAAAATAAAATAAAGTAATAATTCTCTTTCATCTCTATATATTATTTAGAGGTGAAGATAAATGAAAAAGACGTTTTCTGTTTTATTATTAAGTGTCATATTATTGTTACAAGGTGTTTTGATAAGTGCGGAAGGATTAGAAAACCCCAAAAGAAATTTAATAGACTTAACGAATTTGGTCGTTAAAGATTATCAAACTGAGGGGTTAGAAAACACTAGAAAGCTTGAGATGGTTAATCCGGTTAATGTATCTGAGAGTCAAGAATGGTATACATTCATTATTGGAAGAGAATTTTTCACGGATGATTATTTTCAAGCACCTAATCAAACTCTAGATTATTTATACATTGATTGGGGTGCAGGGATTGATAGTTATAAATTACTTTTAGCACCGGATGGTAATCATTTTTATGCGTTTTTTGGTCCAGAATCTAATTCATTAAGAATTGATCATGTGATGATTTTTGACAAAGGTCTAGAATTTATGCCAGCGAGTATTATGCTATATGCTGGTAAAATTGAGGATTTTACTAAAATTTATTCATCTAAATCTAATTTGACACCAGAAGTTGGTTATTATTTAATGGATTATGATCATATAAAAAATCCAACCGAGATCATCGCTGAACTGAGTGTGAACGATGAGACCTCAGATGTTTCTAACAATATTATTATTACAGAGGATGATTTTACGCCAAATAAGTCTAGTTTAGGAGAATACGTAGTCCGTTACGAGGTTTATGATAGTGTTTTTAATACATCCATCTTTGATGTTTATGTTAAGTTAGTTGATATTACAGCACCGATAATTAAAGGAACAAACAACCACACCATTGAACTCGGTATTGATACTCTAACGATAGAAGATATTAAAGCTTTACTTAGTGTATCCGATAATTATGATAACTATTTATCAAATAGTGATTTAGTGTTATTAGAAGATACGTTTAGTGAAAACCTTTTTCAAGTCGGAACTTATAAAGTTGTTTATGAATTAAGTGATTCTTCATTCAATAAATCAACTTACCAAGTTGATATTGAGGTTGTTGATACAACAAGTCCTGTGATTGATGGACCACTTGAGGTGTTTCGCTATACAACCGATTCTTTCATTACTTTAGAAGAAATAAAGAGCTATTTTTCCGCTTATGATATTGTGGATGGGGATGTATCATCAGCAATTGTTTTTGAAGGGGAGTATCTTAACTTGCCAGGTAGATACCCTTTAAAAATAAGTGTCAATGATAGTTCTAACAACATAGAGTCAAAAACGATTTATGTAAATGTGGTTGATGGCATCCCACCGGAGTTTACAACCTCAGAGATGATTATTAGTTTTGAGGAACTAAATTTAATGGACGATGAAGCCATCAAAACTTGGTTAAGCAATAAGTTAATGGTAAATGCTGAAGCGATTGAAATATTATTGAATGAATCAAAGTATACAGAAGAGACTAAATCAAGTTTTGTTTACTACTCATTTGAAAAAGATAACCAACTTAATTATGGTAGAATCATTGTCAAAGCTAAAACTAGTAATATTTTGCCGGCTATCATCGGTATAAGTGTAATCATCTTAAATATTGGGTTTATTCTAATCTATTATAAAAAACATAAATTCTAAAAGGGGTTAGTCCCCTTTTTTCTTTTAAAAATATTTAAAATGTATTATACTATGAGTTAGGTGATAAAATTTGAGTAAGCATAATCAAAAATTATTAATATTTACATTACTATATTATGTATTAAATATAGTCAATACATACTTTGTGACAACTGCACCACTGAATCGTTATCTAACAGCGTTTGAAAGAACGCCGTTATTTGAATTGAATTCAATTGTTGGTAATTTTGCGGTATTAACAATTGTTCTTTTTGTTGGTTTATTGATATTCACTAAAACCAACAAAAGATTAATCTATTTAATTATTGTGACAATTTTGTTAAACGGATTAATCTTTGGGTTGGGTATTTTTACAAAGTATTATCAGACTATTTTCTCATTTTATGAAATGACCTTATTTAGAAATCCAGCGACTACATTAGGGGTCTCGATTTTATTAGAATCGTTAAAGGAATTAGTTGTTTATTATCGAATTATCGTTTTTATCCCAGGAATTACTTTAATCGTATATTATACCTACTTAAGAAGGTATTATAGTAAAACAGGCCTTAACATTAAACAAGAAGAATTATTAAGCTTTAAACCCCTAAATGCAATGTTTGTGGTAGCGGGAATAATTTTAAGTTTTACCACGTTAGGGATTTTTAATATCTCAATGAATTCTAAGTGGACTATTTACGCAGAAAGACCACTTTATGGGGTTCAAACAGCGGGGTTATATAATTATTACTTTGGACAAGCTTTAGGCTTTAAATATGATTTTGAAAATGTTGTTGAAGCAGATCCTAATTGGTATGTTGATTATAATAAAAATCAAAATACATACACCAATGTATATGGAGAAACCTATTCTAAAAATTTATATAAATCTCAAGCATCAACAGTGATACTTGATGATACTTTAGATAATAACAAGTTAAATGGGATATTAAAGGATAAAAACTTGGTGTTGATTCATGTAGAGTCCTTTAATCATTTTTTACTGAATGAAGAAGGACCTTACTTAGATGAAACTTACTTACCAACTTTAAAAGCCCTTTTAGAACAATCTTATGTATTAGATAACTTTTATACCAATGTTGGCTTAGGCAATAGTAGTGACGCTGAATTATCTGTTTTGACGGGATTATATCCTTCAGGGGACACAACCCTTTATTGGAACTATAAAGATGGAAATTATAGCTTGCCAGCACTGCCACAACTATTTTCAAACCGCTTAAATGTTTCACTACATGGTGATGTATTAGAGTTTTATAATCGTGGTGTTGTTCATGAAGAGTTATTTGGGTTTAATGATTACTATTACTATAACCCTCAAGAGAATAATTTTACAGGCACTAAGAATGGTTATTATCGATTTAGCGATATTACCTATTCTTCAACTGAAGATTCACCTTGGTTAAGTGACTTATCATTATTGGAATGGACAAAAGCTGTTTATGATTCAAAAGGAGATAAAAAAGTGTTTTTATTTCCTATTACCATCCAACCACACACCCCTTATGAATACAATCCGTTTGAAGATAGATTTACTAATGAAGATATCAATCTTGAATCAACGACATTGAGATATTTAAATTATGAAGCCTATATTGAATCATTTTATAAAAAGTTTATTGAAATTTCTCATGAATTAGATAATGCCGCTTACGTGTTTTATAGTGATCATGGTTCAGGCATTCCTCAAGACGATTTAGCGATGATTCTTGGGTTAGAATCCTCTAATGGATCTTCTGCAGTGAGTGATAACTTATTATCTCGATTAGAATACCAAAGAGAAATGATTAAAACATTAGCATTTATTTATGTTCCTGATGACTTACATGAAACAGACGGGCTAAAGCGTGGATTAATAACGGGCACACAACCGCTTGTGAGATCACAAGTTGATTTGTATAGAACGATTGTCGAACTATTTGACTTAGAAACAGATCATTATTACTTTGGGGTAAATGCCTTATCGGATGAACATACTTTCTCAATTGACTCAAGAACTTTCAGTGTTGTCACAGACGATTATTATCTAATTGGTAAACGCATGCATAATACCAACGATCTTGATAAAAACAATATCTTCATCATTAATGATGATTATCAATATGATCCAATCGAGTTTTTAGAATATGTTTATCTATATAAACACCGCATGGATAGGGCCATGCAAACAAACCTATATCAACATTTAAAGAATTAATTCGTTATATTGTATTGACTTATACTTGAAAAGACGATATAATTCTTTTTGCGCGGGTGTGGCGGAATTGGCAGACGCACTAGACTTAGGATCTAGCGCCTTAGGCATGCAGGTTCAACTCCTGTCACCCGCACCATGTTAAAGATACAAAGTTTGTGATGAAATAATCACTAAAATAGGCTATAAAAGGTCGTTTTAGAGTGAATTTCAATTAAATCACAAACTTTTTTGTTTTTTAATGGAGATTGACAATAAATTTTAGTGTCAAATCACATAATCGGTGTGTTGTTTTAAACATCAAATAAAAAAGTATGATGCAAGGGTTTGAACTTTAATAATCAGCTTTCATAGCAACTATTAAAAAAACACCAGCAATTAAAATAACTAGTGCTTTAATAGAAGAACAAACATCTTATTAGTTATAAAGTAACCTCATATTTTAATTTATTATTTGTCTTTCTAATTACAAACGGTGTTTCACCAATAACTAAAGCCTCACTATCTTTTGAATTGTTATCATTAAACCCCAGTTTAAATGTAATATTTTCTCTACTATAAACAACTCCTTTAGAGAAGAACTCTCTAAATGGAAATTCATCTAGATCCATAATCGGATCAAAGTGTTTACTTAATATCTTTTTTCTAACATCAATGAATTTAACAATGTTTAATGACGTTGCAAGCTCTTTATAGATATTTGAATCAGTTATTAATAAGGTCCTTAATTGGGCCTTTATTTCGCTTTTAACGCGCCTTTCAAACTCACTTGAACTGTTTTTCAAGGTTTCTAAAGAAGCGCGCATTTCTTTAATTTTGTTTTGATTTATTTCGTGTTGTTTAACCTTTTCTAAGTAAATAGAATTCTTATTTAAGCTCTTAGTTAATACATTAATAAAGGTATACTTGTTTTTAATGATGCCATTAATTAAGTTAAGTAGTGTTTCATCTAAGACAAGTTTTGAAATTGGTTCAGCATCACATTGTTTATTAAATTTATTACTAGCACACACGAAGTTTAGTTTACTATATAGACTGCCATTTTTATTATGAACTAACTGGAAGTTTTTACCACATTTAGAACATTCTAGAAAACTTGCATAAATAGTAGGTTTTGCATAATCATCGTTTGACATTTTAAGATGAGTTTTTTGAAACTTATGGCCTCTAAGTTCTCTAATCCGGTCTGCTTTTTCAAAAGTTTTTTTACTTATTATTTGAGGATGTGAGTTTAAGACTTGATACATTGGTAACTCCCCTTTATTTGATTTGTAGTTTTGTGATTTAAAGCTTGGTCTAAAAGTTTTTTGTAGAAGTGCATCACCGGTATATTTCTCATTTTTAATAATGACACCAATACTACTATTGTTCCACTTAGTATTGCCGGTGATGGTTTTATAGTTGTTTTCTTCTAACCAGTTAGCGATTTTACTAAAACCCATGCCATCAATATATAAATCAAATATCTTTCTTACGATCATGGCTTCAGCCTCATTAATAATGATGTTTCCGTCTAAGTCTCTGTCATATCCTAAAAACCTATCGGTTACCATGTTGACATGACCTGATTCAAAACGTTTTTTATTACTCCATTTAACATTTTCACTAACACCTCTAGCTTCCTCTTCAGCAAGACCAGCAAATACTGATAATACAAAATCAATGTTATTATCAAAAGAAGAAATACCATCATTTTCAAAATAGACTTCAACATTTATTAACCTAAGTTCTCTAATTAAACTAATTGCATCAACTGTGTTTCTTGCAAATCTTGAAATAGACTTTGTAATGATTAGATCAATATAACCGTTTCTAGCGGATTCCATCATTTGATTAAAACCAAGACGCATTGTTTTGTTAGTTCCGCTTTTTCCTTCGTCAACAAAAATTCCACAAAAGTTCCAATCTTTATTACTAATGATGTAGTCAATATAATTGCTAATTTGATTATCTAAACTATCAATCGCAACATCTTTTAAAGTGGATACTCTTGCATATGCACAAACGTTCTTTAATTTTTTCATATCACTAACATCCCTTCATCATATTTTGTTACCTGGTACTTCATTTTAATATCTAAACTTTCTATATAAACCTCACCAGCATTCAAAACAGGAGAGTTAAGAAGTTTAGGAATAAGTGGTTCAAACTCCTCTTTAGATAATTCAAAATCACCCATAACAAAGACAACTTCAGTTGGTGATATTTGAATTATCTTTTTTGTAAACTCTAATAACACATCTCTGAACAAAATATTTTCACCATTTAAAACATCACGCATATGAACAAGACGTGCTTTTTTAGTAGTAGCATTAGCAACATCAGTTTTAATTAAACTAATCTCAGAATTTAATTGATTGATTGCCTCATTTTTAGTATTATATGATTTGATTAAGTATTCATCATTATAATTATCTTTGTTAGATACTCTTAGTTCAATTAGATTGTTAATCTCGATTTCGATTTCTTTAATCAAAGTTTCTTTAATCACAATTTGTTTATATAGCTCATCATCTTTCAAACCAGAAGAAAACTCATTAATTAAGTTATTAACAACACTTTCATCAAAGAAGCCTAACTTATTTAATACTTTGTTGCATAAAAGTTCTAAAGCTTCATTATCAATTGGCTGCATTTTGCAAGATTTTTTATTGGTATAACTATTTTTACAAGTTAAAACAACTCTTTTATTTTCACCAGCAAGTTTATAATGATTGCGGTTTAAAACTCGACCACAATCGGAACAGTGAACAATGCCACTTAATGGATACTTTCTAGCATATCTTGTATTAGTGTTTTCTTTATGTCTAATTGAAATCATGTGTTGGACATTTTCAAATAACTCTCGATTTATTATGGGTGGATGATTATTTTTAATATAATATTGTGGAGCATGACCGTTATTTTTAATAGCTTTATGTGTTAAGTAATCAACAGTTACTGTTTTTTGAAGTAAGACATCACCCATGTATTTTTCATTTTTTAAAATACGCATAATTGCAGCTGGTGAAAAGGCAGATATGCCAGCACCATTTAATCGACCTTCAACCTCTAACCTTTCCCCAATTTCTTTATAAGAATACCCTAAAATATAATAAGTGAAGATATCCTGAACAGTTGTTGCCTCACTTGGATTGACGATAAGTTTACCTTTATCATCTTTGTCATAACCTAAAAAACGTTTAGTGTTGATTTTAACTTTGCCTTCTTGATATCTTTTTCTAATGCCCCATTTAACGTTTTCAGAAATGTTTCTTGATTCTTCCTGAGCAATTGATGAAAAGATTGTTAAGTGAAAATCAATCTTACTATCAAGTGATGACATATTCTCCTTTTCAAAGAAGACTTCAACACTTAAACTTCGTAACTCTCTAATAATTGATAGGGCATCAACGGTGTTTCTTGAAAATCTAGAAACAGATTTAACTAAGATTAAATCAATTAAATTTTTTCTAGCATCATTAATCATTTTATTAAACTCGGTTCTATTTTTATATGAGGTACCACTTAGACCCTCATCAGCATACAAACCTTTAAACTCCCAGTCGGGGTTGTTTTTAATCCTTTTAGTATACTCATCAATTTGGGCATTATAAGAGTTGATTTGATCAAGGGTATTTGTTGATACTCTAGCATATGCGCAAACACGTTTTTTCCTTTTATTAGCTTCAAATATATTGTTAGTAATAACTGGTTTAGCATCAATAACAATTACTTTTCTTTCATTCATCGTAATATCACCTTCCTTAGCATGTATGTTTGCTCTAAACCACCGTAATAGCAAGTCTATAAGATGCTAAGTTTGTGATAAAGCAAAAAAATCCCAGTTTTCACCAGGATATCTTTGACCAAAGTCGGATTTATTTTTATTGCCACTTGTATTTTATCAAAATTAATTTTAAAATGTGACCAACAAGTGTAGACAAACTAAAGAAGTTTTATTCTTTGACAAAACAGGTTTTAAAGTATATGTTACAAGTGATTTAAGAAATACAAAATGTTAACACTTTTGATTTTTTAAGTTGAAAAATATAAAAAACGATGATATAATACTTATGTAATGTGGACAAGCACATTGTCAACTCGAAACCAATACTGGGATTTAATGGCCCAGAGGATGGCAAGCATCAGAAAAACTTGAAACCAATACTGGGATTTAATGGCCCAGAGGATGGCGAGCATCAGAAAAACTTGTCACGGGTAAGAGGCTGCTTAACGGTGGCCTCTTATTTTTTTGAAAAATTTAAAACATACGAGGAATTTGTAGCATGAAAAAACCAACAACAAAAGAACAAATTAAAATATTGACATATTTTCAAAGTATTCATAAAATCGCTAAATTTATTAATGAGAACTTTCACAGAAAAACCCTTCATTACAAGAGTGCATCTTATGAATTTAGTCTAAATATAACAAAAAATAATTTAATGCATTTGTGTGGTATTGATTACATAGGTGGAAGTAGAGCTTTTTTTGATGATTCACTTGATAATAAGTTATCAATTGATAAAATAGGTATTAAAACCGATGATACAACACTACTAAAATTAGAAGTTTTAAGTGAGCTAGATAATATAACTACAAAAAATGTGTTGCTTTGTCCAAGTAACACATTAGGTCAGGTTAGGTATCACTTTGCCATCAGAACTAATAAAAAGATTTTAATGGTCGCGTTAAACGAGGTGGGTAATGACGGCAAATATGTTCCTATATCATTAATTAATCTTAGAACAATAAAAAATAATCCAAAAGGTGAAAGAGTGTTGAGTATCACTTGTGAGGACCACGAGAATAAAAAACTATATGATTTAATCTAAAAAGTTATGTTTTTAGATACCAAATATTGCGATAAAATTGTACCGAATAAATTTCGGTATTTTTTTATGCTAAAAATCAATAACAGCCTTTTTAACAATGCCAAAACAATATGTTTCTATATCTTCAAGTGTTGCCTGAATAATTTTTTTATCAATATCATAATAAATGTAATTATTCTTTTTGCGTGGTGTTGGTGAGTAATAAAATGGCGAGATATAAATTTCGCTAACATCAGGAGTTTTAAAAAGACCAACATATTGTACCCCTTCAATAAGATCGTTTTTATAATCACCATGTCTATCAATAATAATTTTAGATCCTTTAGGTACTCCTAAAAGGGTTGAGCCATTTTCTAAAATCAAATAATAAAGCCGATTTGATTCGCCTAAATTTTTAGCAAAATCAAAATTGTATTTTGCCTCCTTTTCACCAAAGCCTTTATTAGGTACAAAGGTGAGCTTTGGGATAGTGTTATTAAAATTAGAATAAGAGTATTTCAAAGGTTTTTTAAATAATGCGTCTGTTGATGTTCCAAGTAGTTTAGAAATTAATACAACATTAGAAGCAGAAGGGTCGGTTTTTCCTGTTTCATAGTTGTGAATAGTTCGTTCACTAAGTAGACCACCACTCATTTTAGCAAGTTCCTCCCTTGTAATACCCATTTTTCTTCTGATTCTACTATCAATTCCTTGATAAATGTTTTCCCCGTGTTGGTTTACTTTAAAGTTTTTTAAATTTTCTTCTAGTTTGTTATTATTCACAAAAACACAACCTTTCATTTAATGATATTTTATCACTTATTTAATCATTACGAAAGATATTGCAAAAATAAGGATAAAAATGAAAGTTATTGCAGATGGCTTAAAAAATGACTGGGCACTTAATAATGTCTAAACTATATCTCAACCATACTTTAATACTATCTAAATACTATCTCAACTACAATAATTCCGTTTTTTTAAAAAAGGAAATATTATGTAAAAACACACCTTGAAACATGTTGCAAATAAAGATTAAAGTGCAACATGTTTCACAAATGGGATTAAAAATTATTTAAAATATATGTATCAACTATTAAACGAGAGGAGGATACTATATTGAGGATGTATTTAGTTAATCAAAGGATGAAAATGAATTACTCACAAAGAAAAGTTGCAAGAATCGCGGGAATTTCTTATCAACACTATTCTAAGATTGAAAACGGTGAACGTGGTAGAAATGTATCATTAATGGTGGTTGGCAGAATTGCACAGGCACTTGAGATACCATTAGAAGAGTTTTATTTCTTTGAGCAAATTTATCAAGAAGAAAGGGAATTTAACAATGAACTATAACATTGTTAACTTTGATGATGAAATTAGTAAATACTTAGAATCATTAGATCTAAAAGAGATCACAAAAAGGTCATATGAAAAAATTCTAACAACTTTTGCTAGATACTTAAAAGTCAGATTTATTTTATTGCCAAGTAAAAAGGATATCTTAGACTATAAAGACTATTTAGCTAAAAGTGTTAGATCAGCAAGCATTCAAAAAACGATTGTTGTTTTAAGAGGTTTCTTTACCTATCTAGATTCAGAAGGTATGTATAAAAACATTATGATTGGAATTAAAGGTGCTAAGATTGAGCCTACTTTTAAAAGAGAAGCATTTAGCTTAACGGACTTAAAGAGAATAGTTGATTTAGCAAAAAGCAAGAGTGATAGTCTAATTGGTTTAAGAAATTATGCAATTATATTACTTATGGTTACAACCGGTCTTAGAACAATTGAAATTGAAAGAGCAAGCATTTCTGACTTATCAAGCATTAAAGGAAGGCGTTTGCTTTATGTTCAAGGAAAAGGCAGTGATGATAAAGATAATTACGTTAAGCTCTCTAGTGAGGTTTTTAGCGTTATTACGGATTATTTAATTAAACGTAATGATGAATTAGAACCACTATTTATTACACATGGAACTAATCATTTAAATAAAAGAATTCAAACTAGAACGATTAGAGGGTTAGTTAAAGAGTATCTAAGACAAATAGGCATTGATGATAAAAGATATACCGCCCATAGTCTTAGACACTCTGTAGCAACCAATTTAATTAAATACGGTAATGTAACATTAGAAGAAGCCAAACAAGTCTTAAGACATAAAGATATTAAAACAACCCAGATTTATAATCATGCGGTCATTAGAAGTGAAAATGAAGGTGAGTTAATTATGAGCAAGTTAATTTTAGAAAGTGATGGTGATATAGATGAATGATTTAATCGTGTATGACGTTAACGATTTAATGAAGATCTTAAAAGTCTCGAGAGCAACAGTTATTAGATACATCAATGATAAAAAAATTAAAGCATTTAAAGTGGGCAATAGTTATCGAATTACTAAAGATGCTTTAAGCGAGTATATTAAAGAACAGGAAAAAAGCTAGAATGGCTGGAAAACCAAAGCACGGATTAGATTTTTATTACCAAGATGTTGATGAATTAAGTGATGTAAAGATTAGAAGACTATTAAAGAAATATCAAAGCGAAGGATATAGTATTTATCAAATATTAAAAACATTAATTTTTAAAGAAGCCCACTATTTAGAATTTAGTGATATTAGTGATGTTACATTCTTAATTCATGAGTTATTAGATATTAACGAAGATAAGATTAGTCTAATAATCTCGTATTTAGTTGAAATTGATATATTTGATGAAAGTTCATTTAAAAAAGGATTTATTACGTCACTAGATATTCAAAAACATTATTACTTCGCAACCAAAAGAAGAAAGATTAGAATCATTGATAAATGTATTTTATTATCAGAAGAAGATAAATCATTAATTGATAAAAGAGACATTGATGTGAACAATGATTCAATCAATGTTAACAAAGATGCCATTGTTGTTAACAAAGATAAACAAAGTAATAGTAATAGTAAAAGTAATAAAAGAATTGATAAAAAAATGATAAATAATGATTTAGGTGCGGTAGATCCGCACCATTATCCATTTAAATTAAATTATTATTTAAAAGTATTAATTGATCATAAAATTGTACTTGGAACTGAAAAGTGGATCGAAGAACTTAATGATGAATTATATCAAATCTTAAAAGAATACAATAAAGATAATTTAAAACCAGCTATATATTACACCATTAAAAGAATTGAGGAAAAAGGCTGGATTGATACTAATGGTTTTGAAATAGTAAATAAACGTGAGTATTTAGAAACAACCATTAGAAATAATGCGATATATAACATGAATCAAAAAAACAAAGTTTATCCCAAGGGAGATTTCATGCAAGAGTTTATTAAAAACTTAAAACGGATAGATTAATATTTTTTTATTAAACCATTAAATGATACAATTGAGTTAAAGAATGGAGTTGATACATATGTATCCTATCAATAATTTAAGTTATTATGAGTTTGAAGAATTGTGCTGCGATGTTGCCACAAGGATGTTAGGAATTCCGGTTAGAATGTTTGGGGAAGGCCCTGATAGTGGAGTAGATATTAAAGATTATTCAAGTAACAAAGAAATTATAATACAGGTAAAAAAGTATTCAAATTCATCTACATTGATTAACTCTTTAAAAAAAGAAGTTGAAAAAGTGAAAGAATTGAATCCGAAAAAATATTATGTAATGACATCTTTGAATCTTACACCCGACAGAGTAAATCAAATATTCAATCTTTTTTCTGAATATATGGTTGACGAATCACATATTATAACTAGAATTGAAATCAATAATATATTGAAAGATAATATAGATATAGTTCGAAAAAATATTAAGCTTTGGTTCCATTCAGAAAATGTACTACAGTTAATACAAAATAAAGAAACATATATTGATAGCGAACAACTGAAGGATGAGTTAAATAGACTTTCTAAAGTATATGTTAAAACTGAAGACTTTGACAAGTCGTTACATTTATTAAGAAAGTCAAATGTACTTATTATTACAGGAGCACCGGCTTCCGGAAAAACTATTCTTTCTAAAATGCTTGTTTATGAGTATATTTCAAGAGGATATAAGGTCATATACTCAACTGCAAATAGAATTAGTAAAATTAAAGATCAAATATCATCTGGGAATGATAAAGAAGTAATATTGTTGGATGATGTTTTGGGACAAACTGTCCTAGATATTGATAGTGGGAGCTTAACTGAGTTAATGAGCTTTATAAATTACATTGAAACAAAAGAAAATAAGGTTCTTATATTGAATTCAAGAGTGACCATTTTAAACCAACAAACAAATGAAAATCAAAAGTTTAAAGCATTTGTAAGTGGTAAAGAAAATAAAATAAATCATATAGAAGTTGATAGTTTGGATAAAATTCAAAAAGCAAAAATATTGTATAGCCATATAGTAGCAAGCAACTTCAACCAAGAATTAATAAATACAATTTTGAATTATAATCTATATTTAAAAATAATTAGCCATAAAAATTATAATCCAAGGCTAATCGAATATATTACGAATCTATCTTTTATAAATAAGATTGAGGTAAAAGACTACTTTAAAACAGTAATTGAGTACTTAAATAATCCGATCTTAATTTGGGAAGATGAATTTAAAAGTTTGAAAAAGAATGAAAAGTATTTAATACTTGCTATATATGTTGAAACAGTATTAAATGGAAATAGAAGTGCGTTTGAAAAAAACATCAGAGACATTTATTTTGATATGATTGATGAAAAGCTAGATGATCATATTAATTATGACGATATAATTTCAAAATTATCTGAATCTATTATTATAAGGACAATATCAAATAATTATAGTTACATTGGTTTTTATAACGCATCATTTATAGATTATTTGAATAATTACATCAGAAACAATGACGACATTCAAATGATGATAATAAAAAAAATTAGGAAAATTGAAGGGTTAAAATATTTGACAACTAATAGAAAAGTTCAAAAATATTTAACAGACCTGATACTTAAAAACAACACTAAAGTTTTTGAAAGCGCAAGTTATAATGAATTTACAAGAGTTACGTATATTGTCACAGGTTTTAACTTGTTTAACGAGAAAATTGAAATAAAGATTCATGAGGGTTTTACAAAGTTTATAGAAACTAATAGTAATGATAAAAATTATGTTAATAAGATTATTTTGTCAAATCTATTAAACTATGACTACGTTGATTTTTATAACCTAAGAGTTTATTTGGAAACTCATGAAAACATCAAAAAACTTTATAAAATATTAGAGGATAACTATGTATCACCACTAATAAATACTGTCTATAAGTTGTTGAAAGAAGATGGTTTATATAAACCTGAAAAAGGGGTATATGAACTAATTGTAAATTTAGCTGAAAAAAATATAGAAGATAGATTATATGGTAAATTGTCAGAGTTTTGTTTGGAGGACACTGGTATGTCAGAAGAAGAGTTAGATGAAAAAATGTATGATACATTTTTAGACCTAAAAGAAGAATTTAATGAATATATTGTTTTAAATATAGAATATAATTTGCATTATGACTTTGAAGAAGAAATCCAAAATGCAATTAGATATAAAGATGCAATGTATGATAAATATTATGACTATGAAGATGCACACAACATGAAAGTGGAAAAAGAAAATGAAGAGAGAACGAATGAATATATTAGTGAAATTTTTAGTGATCTAAAAGAAAATTAATTTATACAACAAAGCACACTTTTTCTTATTACCGATAATAGGTGTTAACGGACATGCGGTTGATATAACTATAAATAAAACCACGATAACCATAGTTAAATAGACTATATTTCATATTAGATTAAACACTAATAAATGTCGCCACTAAGGTACTATCATTAAAACTACTTGAGGTATACAATAAAGTTAAGATTAAAATGATCAGGTGGTAAAGAGGTGGTTTGGAACTTACCACCCAATAAGGACTGATAAAATGAGTAGTAACTTAGATACATTTGAAAAATGGGAAAAACAAGGATTGTTAAAAGAAAAGTTAAAGTTAATTGAAGGATTAGTTGCAGAAAATGTCACACACGAAAAGATAGCTTTAAGATTAGGTATTTCTCAAAAAACTTTAAATAAAATGAAAAATAAACATATAGAGTTTGCTAGAGCTTTTTCTAAAGGTGAAACAATTTTAAAAGATAGTTTAATTAGTGCAATCTATAAAAAAGCCATGGGATTTCATCAAGAAGAATCACAGACATTAATAGAAGATGTTGGTGGCAAGCAAAAAAGGAAACTTGTTAAAACCAACAAATACTATCCACCGGATTTAAGCAGTGCTAAATATCTTTTAATTGTTAAATTTGGTAGGAGTTTTAATGATAAGAAGGATGAACTATATTTAATGGAAAAAAGAATAAATAATAAAGAGGATGTTTGGGAGTATGAAAAATAAGGTTGTTAAAATATTTGGTCATGTAATAGGAATTAAGACATATGAAAAGATTAATACCTATGAAGTTTTTCATAAAGGTAAGTCGTATATTTTAAATATTAGTCATGATGTTTTTAAAGGTGATGGTGAACCAAAAATTGGAGCTGAAATTGAATTGACATATGAAGGTCCAAAGCAATATCGGATATCTACTAAAATGACTTCTGACTTCGATGATATTTTTATAAGTGATTTAATTAAACAAAAACAAAAGGTCTTAGAAGATATAGAAAAAAAATTAAAAAAATCAAAAGATGAAATCCTTCCAAGACCAGTATATGATACATATAATATTGGGTTTGATAATGAAACTACAGTTTGATCTGTAGTTTTTTGATCCCCCCCTATCGAATTTTAGAAACTCTTAAAGGGTACCGCTGGGAGGGGGCTTAAAAAACGCGGGGCAATTTTTCTGAAAACCTTAAAATCATTTAGAAGAAATAATTACTATAGTTAAAAAATTACTTGATATACCTTAAAAGTTATTTTAATATGCTACATGACGAAAGGAAGATAGTGTAGAATGAAAAAAGTATTATTTGAAAGAAAAGCATATAAGGAACAAATCCTACCACAAGATTTATTTAAAATAGAAAAAGTAGTAGAGCTCTCAATAAGTAAGTTTAATAAGTTCTTAGATGATATGCTTGCAGATTATGATTTTATAAAGGAAAACAAAGATTTAATGTATGTAGATAAGGATAATATTTGGCATGCAATTTATGTTACAGCTAAAGATGTAGACTATGGAATTTTGATTCAATCAGAAGGATATGGTTATGCAAGATACTCAGCATTTTTAAGAAAGTGTCATGTAGAGGTGCAAAA
>JAQUCY010000087.1 GCA_028685975.1 Acholeplasmataceae bacterium
GCTTGAGTTCTTTTTGTCTCATCTACATCAAACCCTAAAACATCATAGCCCTGATCTTTCATGTTTAATCCAATATTCAAACCCATTTTTCCTAACCCAATTAATTTAATTAACATTAATAAACCTCCTAATCAGATGTCATTATTATATCATTTTACATCATGTTAATCTAAAAGGAGGCTTTTCAATAAATAAAACATAATCCTCTTATATTATTCATTATCTTAAATAAAATGCTGCCATTTATTCAAGACTCGTTGATAAATGACAGCATTCTTATTTTATAAATCTTTGTGACCTATGATTGTTGTTTTACTTTTTCCTTATTAATCTTATATAGTTCTTCCACCGCAAAATGTAGTTTTGTAACAACATCATTTAAGTTTTGTGGATAAATATAGTAAGTATCCGTTAAAGTAGATAAATCAAAACAATCTCCTTTAGACATATAATCATATTCAATATGAAGAGAGTAGAGCGACAAAGGTTCTTTCACTAAATGAATTGGTTCATCCGTGTCAACTGTTAATTTAAATCCATTTAAATCATGTACAAAACGTCCTTTTCCAAGTGAGATAAAGCCTTTACTGCTTGGTAAAGATTCTACAATAACATCATCTTCTACCCTATATGTACCATCTTCAATTTGTTTTCTAACTTGTGCGCGAATAAATTCATACCAATCTGGAATATGAGGAAATTCTGTTTTACCTTCCAATGCTTTCAGTTGTCCATATTCATCCATTTGATAAGTTTTTTTACAGTGATTACACCATATCAAATCTTTATCAGATGCCATTTCATGTTCAGCTAAACAATTAGGACATTGATATAATACTTTGTGGAGGTTTTTTGCTCTATTCTTGTAAGTAATTTTAATATTGTTATCCTTTTGCCATCGATACTCATCGTATTGAAATGCATGATTAATTCTGTCATTAATCTCATCAACAGTTAAAGCATCAATTTCAGATTGTGTGACAATTTGTGTCATATCAGCAGCCAATCTATTTTTTCTTTTATTCAAATTCCAGACTGGTTGTGATAAATAATTACCGTGCATGTTTAAAACAACCACTGGTCTTTTTAATAATTTCACCATTTTACCAAGGGATGCAGGTAAAATTGCCGTAGTACCAATTAAAGAATATCTTGCTTCAGGGTAAATAGCCACAATGTTTTTGAGCTCTTCTAAACTATATTTGATTTGTTTAACAAGTTTTATATCGTTTGTGAACTTTCTTTTACCAATCGCACCAACATTTCTTAATAACCATTCTCTATTAATAAAACCATCTATTGCGACGATGTAATTCGCTCTTTTGGGAAAGATTGCTGCAGTAGTCACTTTAAAATCTACGAACGCATGATGCGTACATAATAATATATACGGTGGTTTTAATCCTTTCATATTTACCTTAGTTACTTTTAGTCTTCTTCTCCATACAGAGGGAAAACTCAAAAGATAAGCAAGCGGAGTTAAATATATCCGTTCTTTTTTAGGCAGTTTTTCAAAATCAAAACGTTCAATTGTATCCATAAAGACTCCTAATAGGCTAATTAATACTATAAATAAAAGTAAGGGTATTATTAACGGTAAATTCATTATATCACCAATATTACTTATTTATAATCATTATCGTCTTTTTTGCTAATTATACTCAAAAATCACCAAAATAAAAAAACAATCTACTAATAAGTAGACTATTAATTATACTTTAACGATAACAATGTAATACTTTCAACGTGCGTTGAAACTACACGATTGCTTGCAAAATCAACGTTGTGTGTATCAAAGTAACATCAAAATTGACTAATTTATGTTTACCTTTACATGGTTGAAAACTACCTAAAATACCAAAGTAACATACATCAAATCAATTAGTGCAATGACCAATGGAGATTATTGGTAACATTCTATATCGAATAAAACCCACTTCTATTAGTAGTTAATTATTATTTTTCGATTCATTGCTTTAAGTCTAGACATAAAAGTGTCAAGTTCATCAGAGTTGCAAAAGTGTGAATACCTTTTGGTTCTCTTACCTTTCAATTTAATGTTAATAGAAGTGAATCCACGAAATTCAGTATAGCTGAATTTTTCTATAGAACTAATGGATACCCAAGATAGATTATTAGTTTATCGCCATCAATTTTTAAGACAGTTGGATTACGTTTATATGCTTTAATTGTCAATAGTAAATTCAGGATCAAAATCATAAAGAATAGTAAGAAGAAGAAAATCCATTGTGTCATTTCTGAATGATCCTTGGATTTAATGATATAATCTATTGATGCAATTGCAAATAATATTAATACTGGTATGACCAATATACTGAATATTCTAATAGCCAAAGTCATACCCTTTGTTCTTTTCACAATCATGCTTGTTACCTCATTTGTATAAATTCATTTTATATTTATTTTAATATTTTAAACAGCCAATGGGAACAACATAAACACCGTCTTCTCTTCGATAACCAAATTCTGTTCCTGTTATAACCATTAAAAATGATGGTCCGGTTCCTTCTTTAATATCAACTTTGCTGACAAGATCATTTAGATGCTTTGCTGCTTCATTGATGTCATGGGATCCAAGTTTGACTTCAATCGCTGCCCATCTTCCATCATTAAGATGAATGATAGCATCTGCTTCAAGTCCTGTTTTATCTCTATAATGTGAAACATATCCACCTAAATAATCTGTGTATACTCTTAAATCTCTTATAACTAAAGATTCAAATAACAGGCCAAGTGTTTCAATGTCTCTTAACAAATCATCTGGTGTTGCATCTAGAAGCGATGCAGCAAATGCTGGATCAATAAAATGTCTAGTATTAGAAGTTCTAATTGTAGTTTTACTCCTTAATTTCGGACTCCATGCAGGTAGATCCTCAATAACGTACAATTCTCTTAAGACCTTCAAATAATCGCTCAATGTATTTCTATGTATTGAATAGTGATTTGATTCTACATCGGACACAATCTTTGCGTCCGTAGCTTGAGTTGCTGTGTGTCTTGCAAGTGATTTAAGAACAGCTAAGGTTTTAGCCTCATCCCTTTCTACACCATCAACCGTCTTTATTTCGGTCTTAACGATAGCTTGGATATATCCAGAAACTTGTTTCATTGCTATTTTAATATCTTTTCCAATACTATTTGGCCATCCACCACGTACGATTAATTTAGCGATATCATTTATTGATAGATTAGATTTTGACATGTCAAAGGACTTTGAATCAAATAAATCAGATAAACTTACTGTTCCATTTGAATCTTTAGACTCAAATAAGGACATTGTTCTCATTAAAACGCGTGAAATTCTACCAACACCTGAATGACTAATTTTTGATTCATCGACTTTAGATGATCCAGTCAGTATATAAAGACCTTCTTTTTGTTTTTCATCAATGTCGTGACGGATGGCATCCCAAAGTTCCGGAGCTATCTGCCATTCATCAATCAATCTAGGTGTTTCACCTTGTAATAAAATAAGGGGATTAATTTTAGCAGTTTTCAAATAATTCGATTTTTGTGATGGGTCTTGCATGTTTAGGATGCTTTTTACATATTGCTTAGCGGTTGTTGTTTTCCCACACCATTTTGGTCCGTTAATCAATACAGCACCAAAAGCTTTCAACTCATCTTCTAATACTTTGTCCATAATCCTTTTATAGTATCTTTCCATCATATCACCCATTCTTAGTATATCATATAAACTTAGTTCTATCAATAATGTTGTGCAATTTGTCTTATTTTTATTATGCACTTTGTCTATAATTCATTGTGCATTTTGGATTAATGTAAAAATTAAAACTGGGCTTAGGTGCATAGTGTTGTTGACAAATGAGTTGTCACCTTTATAAAGCCTATAACTTAATTGTTTAAATCAAAATAAATTTTGTGCTATAATTTATATGCCAAACAATATTAATAAGGAA
>JAQUCY010000088.1 GCA_028685975.1 Acholeplasmataceae bacterium
ACAATATGCCTTCTAGATTTATTACTGAAATGGATATCCTGCCCGATAAACCAGTCACCCCGGTAAGAGAACAACCCCTTTCCCCTTATGATTTCTTAGATAATATTAATCAAACAGAAAAAGAAGATATCATACCTGGCGATAGAGTTAAACATGAAAAATATGGATTTGGGGTAGTGGTTGGGTTAGATGAGGATGTTATAAAAATTGCATTTGGGATGGAGTTTGGAATCAAATTATTTACGCCAGGACATCCTTCAATTAAAAAAGTAAAAAAAGATATCTAATGCTACTTATTATATAGGTAGGTGACGATATCATGTTAAACAATAATCAACTAAAAGCGGTCATGGCAAATGACCGCTTTATCTTTTTACTAGCCGGCGCAGGTACAGGTAAAACAACTGTAATTGAAAATAGAGTTAAAAGGTTAATCAAAGAAGGGCACAATAAGATATTACTAATTTCTTTCACGAAAAAGAGTGCAGAATCTTTAAGAAAAAGAATTCAAACAGAAGATAAAAACGTGGTAACCTCTACCTTTCATGGATTTTGTTACCAAGCGTTAAAAGATATCTATCAACTTGAAATTGTTACTGAAGAACAGTTATTAGTGAGTGGGTTTACTAATCATGAGATTAAGGAAATTGATTGTTTTAAAAGAAATAATAAAAACAATGATTTAGTTAAGAAATATAATAAATACTTAAAAGAAAATAATTTATTAGATTTTACTGATTTAGAGATTTTAATGTTAAAGAAAATGAAAAGTGATAGTTTGTTTTCTAGACGAATAAAATCTTCGTTTGATTATGTTTTTATTGATGAATTTCAAGATACTTCTGAAATTCAATATGAATTAATTAAAACTTTAAAAACAAACAATAATGCATTTTTTTGTGTAGGAGATCCTGATCAAAGTATCTATTCATTTAGAGGGGCATCAAAAAAAGTCATAGATTTATATATAAAAGAATTTAAAGCATCTTTATATTTGTTAGATTTAAATTATCGATCTTCTCAAGAAATTATTCGATTAGCGAACAATCTTATCAAACATAACATCAATCGATATGGTAAAAAATTAGCGTGTTTTATCAAGGAAAATGGTTATATTGATCTTAAATATTTTAAAAATGCTGAGTTAAAAAACAACTATATTTTAAAAGAAATTAGAATATTATTGGCTAAGGGAATTAAGCAAGAAGAAATTACAGTACTTTACCGTAACCATTTTGTTGCCAATAAACTTAAAAACTGTCTATTTGAAACATATTTTGAACGCGTTCAATTTATGACAATTCATCAAGCTAAAGGGTTAGAGTTTAAAGTGGTTTTCATGATTGGAATTAACGAAGGTGTCCTTCCAATGAGTCAAATAGATATTGAAGAAGAAAGACGATTGATGTATGTTGGGGTTACTAGAACACGACGTTATTTGTATATAATGGTCAATTTAGAAGAGCTGAAACCTTCAAGATTTATTTTGGAACTTTTTAGGTCTTAACACCACATACTTAATATAAGTATGGTATAATTAATTTGGTGATTTTAATGGATCAAATTAAAAAAAAGATGGCCGAACTAGAGGCTATTATTACTGAGGCTAATTACCAATATTATACTTTAGATAATCCTAAAATTAGTGATTATGCCTACGATGCTTATTTAAAAGAATTAATAGAACTTGAAAATAAATATCCAGATTTAAAAAGTAAAACCTCTCCAACTATGAAAATTGGTGGGGTTGTTTTAGATAAATTTAATAAGGTAACACACAAAGTACCCATGATGAGTCTTTCTAATGTGTTTAATTATGATGAGTTAAGAGCTTTTGATGAGCGTGTGAGGAAAAAGGTCAATAACTTTACTTATGATTTAGAGTTAAAAATTGATGGGTTAGCGATTAACTTAATTTATGAAGAGGGAATCTTAGTAACGGCTGCCACACGTGGTGATGGTGTTGTTGGTGAAGATGTTACTGAGAATGTGAAAACCATTCAAAGTATTCCTTTGAAATTAAAAAAACCTTACTCTCTAGAAGTTAGAGGAGAGGTTTATATGCCTTATAAATCGTTTCATAAATTGAATAAGGAAAGAGAAGAATCAGGTGAAGAATTATTTAGAAACCCAAGAAATGCCGCAGCTGGAACCATTCGTCAATTAGATTCTAAAATTGTCAGTAAGCGTGGTTTAGATATGTTCTCTTATACGTTGTTAAATCCTGAAAATTATAACCTTAAAACTCAAACTGAAAGTTTAGCTTTTTTAAGTGAACTCGGGCTTAAGGTTAATCAAGAATATCAAACCGCCACTTCTATTGATGAAGTAATTAACATTATTGAAATGTTTGATGAAAAGCGTAAGAAACTTTCTTATGATACCGATGGGGTTGTGATTAAAGTTAACGAATTTAATTTATATGAAGAGATTGGCTATACAGTTAAATTTCCAAAATGGGCAACTGCCTATAAGTTTAAGCCAGAAGAAGTTGAAACAAAGTTTAATAGTATTACATATCAAGTGGGGAGAACTGGTGTTATTACACCGGTTGCTGAGTTAGAAAGTGTTTTAATTAGTGGTTCCATGGTTTCAAGAGCGACCCTTCATAATGAAGATTATATTAAAGATTTAGATATAGAAATTGGCGATATTGTGATTGTAAGAAAAGCCGGTGAAATCATACCGGAAGTTGTCAAGCCTGTGGTTGAAAAAAGAGTTAACACAACCAAGTTTGAAATGATTCATGATTGTCCTTCATGTAATTCTAAATTAATTAGGGAAGAAAATGAAGCAGATTGGTATTGTGTGAACCCTACTTGTCCAGCCCAAATAGTAAATAAAATTGTTCATTTCGCCTCTCGAGGTGCAATGAATATTGATACTTTGGGTGAAAAAGTAGTCGCTACGTTATATGAGGCAGGTTATTTAAATGATATTTTAGATATCTACAAACTTAAAGAATATGAAACAGAATTGATTGATTTAGATAGAATGGGACCTAAGAAAGTTTCAAACTTATTAGATGCCATTGAACAATCTAAAAACAATACATTAGACAAATTAGTATTTGGATTAGGAATTAGACATGTTGGAGCTAAAGTGGCGAAAATATTGGTTAATAATTATCCATCTTTAGAGCTATTAAAAGAGGCTAAGGCAGAAGATTTAAAGAACATCTTTGAAATCGGAGATGCGATTGCGAATAGTGTTGAGGCGTATTTTAACATGGATTATGCGACACATCTAATTGAATCTTTAAAACTATTTGGCGTAACAACCACTTTTGAAGTAGAAGAAAAAAACTTAAAGCATCAATTTTCTGGTAAAACATTCGTTTTAACGGGAAAACTGGAAAATTATACCAGAGAAGAAGCCTCGCAGTTAATTGAATCTTATGGGGGAAAAATTACTGGTTCAGTTAGTAAGAAAACAGATTATGTGATAGCTGGTAGTGATGCAGGATCAAAATTAGATAAAGCAAGAAGCTTAAGTATTACTGTCTTAGATGAAAAACAATTGAAAGAGATGACTCATGAATAACGACTATATCGTCATAAAAGGCGCAAAAGAAAATAATTTAAAGAACATCGATTTAAAACTACCTAAAAATAAGTTGATTGTGATGACTGGTTTATCAGGTTCTGGTAAGTCAAGTTTAGCATTTGATACTTTATACCAAGAAGGTCAACGACGCTATGTTGAATCCTTAAGTAGTTATGCTAGACAATTTTTAGGCAGTTATGAAAAACCAAATGTTGAAAGAATTGATGGGTTAAGCCCATCTATTTCAATCGACCAAAGATCGACTTCTAAAAACCCACGAAGTACAGTAGGAACCAATACGGAGATATATGACTTTTTAAGACTTTTATATGCTAGAATTGGCGTCCCTTATTGTCCTGGTTCTGATG
>JAQUCY010000015.1 GCA_028685975.1 Acholeplasmataceae bacterium
ACTTCACTTCTAAAGCGTCACCTCCAAAAAATACTTTATCGTCTTTAATAGACTTCTTATTTCCAGATTTTTATATCATACTTTTTGCTAAAAAGAATGTTCTAATAATATATTTTGATCATATTCTTATCATTTAGTAAGCTATTTGAAATATGGTAAACAGGTTTCAAATATTGATCATAAGTTGGTTGAAAATCTACTCCATTAATGCTTAAATGTTTCATTTCACTATGAACATAAGAGATTAAAATATCTTTAGCCTGTAGTTTCAAACGTACTTCTAACCCATCTAAATCTTTAGGAATAACTGGACTTATGACCAGTTTTTCTTGATGTATTTGAAGCCCTAAAAAGTTAGACACAAATTGATTCAAGTAAATACCTGGTCCACTAGAATAAATTCGCCAGCCTCCTTTAAACTCAACTTTATTATTTATTACTTTGTCATATCGTTCTTGGGCTTCATATCGATTAATAAAGTTGGCATCACTACTAGAAAAGTATGTGTTCGATTGTCTAGGTTTAGCGGTAGAAAGATAATCGTTAAGTTTAATCGGATTTACAACATTAAGTGCCCAATAGGCTTTATTAGCTTCACCGGTTTGAAGTAGCGCCTCAATTCTTCTTAAATGGGCATGTACATACATGATTCCTATTTCTCTACCAAAATTAGTAGCAGTCTCAGATCTTTGGAAGAACAATTTCTGTCCACCTTGATATCTGACTGGTTTTTCCATTAAACGGTATCCATCTGGCCCTTTTAAGTGTGTTTCCACCGTTTTATTTAAATGATTGATGTCTTCTAGTGGCACTAACTTACTTGATATGGCCTGATTATAGGCAATTAAACGATATTTTAATCCGTTTGAAGATTCATTTGGGTGAAACATTACTTCCGTTTTATCATCAAATTGAAGAAACCCTGCTGGATATTTGTCCTGATAAACATACTTTAAATAATCTGTCTTTAAAGCTTCTTTATATTGATTTAACTCTTTGATTAAATCTAGATCACCTTTTAAACTTAAGCTTAATACATCAAGTGCTTGATACAATAAAGCCGAAGTCCAACCTGATACAAGACTTTCTGTTAAACTACTGTTAGCTGGTTGTAACGTATCATTCCAGTCTCCACCACCATATTTAGGAAGAGACGTATGTTTCATTTGATTACGTTTTAAATTTTTCAAGAGTCTTTTAACGTGACCTCTAATGGTTTCAGGGTATTTCTTCTCCATTGTCTCTACTTCTACATAGGGAACTACTTCGTCTAAAATAGCTTGATCATTGGTTCTTTCTAAGTATTCCCCTAAAGCTAAAAGTGGCCATACAATAATATCCGCGTGTGAATCTTGAGCTCTAATTTTATAATATTGATCAAACATAAACCATTGTGGAAAATCACCATCCATCGGATTAGTTTGGCTATAATATTGATTTTCAAACACCATTAAGATGATCTGTTTCATTTGGTCAAACTGAGCAAAGGTCATAAATAATTCTAGTGGTCCTTGACAAACATCCCGAGTTCCCCAAGCGGCTCCATTATATTGTTCGAGCCCATGTGGTTGTGCATAATGAATTAAAGCGTTATGTGTATACCAATATAACAAGTGATTATAACGGTTAACTCTTTCATCTCCTTTAATTTCAAGATGATTTATTAACTCTTTATAGGCTTCTTTTACTTCACGCTTTGAGACTTCAAAGGTTTGGTTTGGTACGCTTAATGATTCACCTTCAACCGCTCTTATCGTAACGTCAAATGAATCAGTTTGATATTTTAAGGCTAGTATCCCTGGTAAATCTATATCGAATAATTTTGTAGCTTCATAATCACTAGATTCTAAAATAAATCTAATATTAGGTGCTATAGAAGCCATTAATGACCCAACCGCTGGTTTAAAAGTTAAGTGCGGTGTTGCAATATAATCAATCATTGATGAATCTTCATTTGTGTTCATTAAGATTTGATGGGTTAAAACGAGTTCGTAGGTTTTACGATTTAATGATTTAAACGACAAATGAATTTTATTTTGAGTAAGCTCTGTATAAGCAATAACTTCTAAAGTATCATAGTCGAGTTCATAAACCCACTTTGAATAATTCAAGCCCATTTCATAATATGATGGAACATTTAACAACTTGAAAGTTCCACCCAGTTTGATCCAAATTCGTTGTCCTGTCAATGAGCTTGGGACAAGTTGATTACGATTAACTGATAAAAATTTATTAAAACTCGTATTACCTAAAACAACATGAGAATTAAAAATTCCATTCATCCACGTTGTTGAGCTCATAAGATTGGTGGTTTTTCTAAAATCACCCGCAAGAATCATCGTTCCAGTGCTACGCTCTTGAATCAATTCTTTGTTTTGTAAAACAACATGAGCATGATCTACCGTAAAATACGATAACAACCCTTCCTTATATTCTGGGTTTAACATATCACTAAATGAAGATTCTTTTGGGGTATTCCCATTTAATAATTGAACTTTATGAGGTTTTTTATTCACATTTGGTAAAATTTTTAAATAAACATCATCGACTTCATGATTATTATAGGAAACCATAAAATCAATTTCCGTAAGTTTACCTAAGTTCAACTCTTGTGTCTTTAAAGCAATATAAGCCGATTCTCCTTGTAAAGATCTTGATGGTAAGTCTTTAAACAAATAATCAGGCGTTCCAGAATATTTATAACCTAACCCAAAAAAGTCCAATCCATCAGTCGCATATGATTCAATTTTTTTATTCGAACTGAATCTTAAAAACTGTTTTACGCCTTGATTTTGGGTTGAAGTTAAAACTTGATTTTTAAACTGATGATCTAAATATTGAGCTGTGTACGCTTCGCTATTTAAAATTGAATTAACATCGGCTAATCCAACGTCTTGTACATAAATTAAACTAATTTCTTTATTAGTTTCATTAAGGTTTCTAAATTTATAACGCCACCCAAACCGACTAATAATTAAGTCTAGTTGATAATCAATCTCTAAAAATGAACCTCTATAGGTTACATGATCCCCATTTTTAGAAAATGTTGAAGGTGATGATACACCTATTAACTTGGTAACTCCTTCGTTTTTAACAGATAAATATAAATTCGAATGACCACCATCAATCAAGTTACCACGATACATATTAATTTGATTATGTTGGTAAAGAATTTGGTAAATATCCCCAGAACTTAAAAAGGAAAACTGAATCTCTTTACCTAATTTAGTTAATGTTTGTTCCCCTATTAATTTCATAAACCCTCCTTAAGCTGAAGCACGGTATACTATTTCATATTTTGGTTCATCTATTTTTAAAAATGTACCTTCTTGTAGATTGTTAATTAATGATTTTGCGACATCATGACCCCAAGCAGTATGATCTATTTCAATGGTAGTAAGCTTGGGAATCACATACTTTGTCCACATAATGTTGTCGAATCCTGCGATTGCGATCTCTTCAGGTATCCGATAACCTCTTTCCATCAATGAACCCATTAATCCAATCGCAGATTCATCATTGGAACAAAATATCGCTCTTGGAAGCTTCGTGTTAGCTATTTCAGCCCCCACTTCTAAACCTCTTTTATAGGTGAAATCGCCTTCATAAATATAGCTTTTTAACCCTTTATCATTAATAGCTTTCTCATAGCCTGTAATTCTTCCTAAAGCGTTATAAGAATCTCTCGGACCTGTCAAAATCCCTACTGATCCGTATTTATCAGCTAACTCATTTATAAACTGATATACTATTTGTTCATTATTAATAACTGATCGATAAATGTTTTTACCACTCAAATCTCTATCTAATAAAATTACTGGATAATTTGCTTTTGCGTAGTTTATCAAAACCTCATCTTCAATTGATGAATCAAAGATAATCGCGCCATCGATTTGACGTTGATTAATAATCTTGTCTGACAGTGCTCCACTTGAAACAATAAGGTTATAGCCTTCTTCTAAAGCAGCTTGATTCATCCCTTCAAGAATTTCAGAAAATACTGGTCCTGAAAATCCGTATATAAAGACTCCGATACTCATTGTTTTTTTAGATTTTAAGTGTTTCGCCGCTGCATTAGGGTGATAATTTAGTTGTTTTGCGGCTTCTAAGACACGTTCTCTTAATTTATCACTTACATTTGGTTTTCCATTTAATGCATAGGATGCGGTTGAAATAGAAACGCCAGCAAGCTTTGCCACTTCTTTAATTGTAACTGCCATTATACCCTCCTAAATTTAAGGTTTTTAAACCCTTTTTGAATTATTGGATGTTCTGTAATTAAGGTTTGAATTAATCCGTCTATCGCCAAATTAGAAAATATAAGTTCCATTCCTTTGTTAAACCCATAATATCTACTACTTACCCAATTTTCTCGTAAATTAAACGAATCATAATAACCATATTTGCCATTAACTGGGTACTTATCAAATTCCTTTAATGTGTTTACGGATGTCTCTTTTAAGAATGGAATACTACTAATAATTGCCGAAGGGCTATAGGTTCCATCGGGATAATTAAGATGCGTAATCGCTGGTGCTGGTCCATAAACACGGTAACCAAAAGGTGAGTCTGACGCTGTTGCTCCCCATCCAAAATCTTTTAAGATGGGATCTCGATGGTTTTCAACTGAGGATTCATAATTCGCCCTAATCGCTTTAACCCCATTATCATACCAATTAATCCCATTTTGATCGGTATAATCTTTAAAGTTAATAAACCCTAATGGGAGTTGATAAACAAATAAAGTATTACCTGGTGTGTGATAGAACGAATTAGACTTATATGTCTGTAAAATTCTATCAAAGCCTTCATATAACTGAAGCGATTCCTCATTATCATCATTTATTCCAGCAAATAAAATATAAATAAATAGTGCTTCACTTAACATGTCCCATTGATATATAAAACCTGGTTCACCCTCTACATAAGAGCCATCTTTATCAAGATTGTAAGACATTCTAAAGTACTTCTTGTTATCACGTTCAAAAATTAACCATTTAAAGTTAAACCGGTTAATAAAATACATCACTAACTCACTGACTTGTTGATTTTTAAAGTAACTATCTGCTGCAATCATCCCCATGAACGCAATCCAAGTATCTATGGTTGAATACTCTGTTTTTTTATACCGTTGACCATTTTTATCAACAAAATGAACAAATAGACCGTTCTTATGTTCAATGTTTTGTAAGTTCTTTAAAGTATTTATTGTTTTCTTTAAAGCTTCTTCTTTAGATACATACCCTCTTTCAGTTCCAATGATTAAACTTGGAAGAAAATAGCCTACTGCCGCAATGGTATAAATATCTTTTTCAGTGTGATCTAGTGTAAGACCATAAGTATTATTTGTTGTATTAAGACTAGTAAAGTCATTAAAGAACCTGTAAGCATCTTTTTCAATCTGTAATAATTTATCTTTCATGTTAACCCCCAACATCGAAACGTTTCGATTTACCCTTATTTTACACTATTTTACAAACGCTTACAAGTAATTAAAACAATATGTTATACTAAACTTAGCAATTAAGGAGTGAAACTATGATACAAATTCATCAACAAGAATTTATAAAAGATGGTAAGAAAGTAATTATCTTGTCTGGAGAAATACATTATTTTAGAACGGATCCAAGTAATTGGTCCTTTCTGTTAGATAAACTCATTGAAACGGGCTGTAATGTTGTTGCCAGTTATGTGCCTTGGATTATTCATGAGGAGATTGAAGGCGAATATGACTTTGAGGGTACCAAACACCCATCTCATAATATAAAAGAGTTTATCAAACTCGCACAATCTAAAGGTTTGATGGTTTTTTTAAGACCTGGTCCTTTCATCATGGCGGAAATGAAAAATGAAGGCATTCCTTTTTGGGTTTATGAGAAATACCCTAATATTCGTTCTTTAGGTTGGAACTTAAAACCCAATACCTCTGCTGCCATTGACTACCTAAATAAAGATTTCTTAAGAGAGGTTAAAAAATGGTATGACGCTTTTGTGGTTAACGTAAAAGAATTCTTCTACCCTAATGGTTCTGTGTTCGCTTTACAAATCGATAATGAAATTGGCATGCTCCAGTGGGTAACAAATAGTCCTGATTTGAACGAATCTGTGTTAAAAGAGTTTAACTTGATGTTTAAATCTGCTCATACATTATCTGATTTGGCGAATCCAGTTAATGACACATTACTAATCCATCAACAAATAGAACATTTTTATAAAGACCGTTACTACCGTTACTATAAAGAATTATTAGATTACCTTAAAATACACCATAAACTAACCAATTTACTCTACTTTGTGAATATTCACGGTACCTCCAATGGTAGAGGTTTAACCTTTCCGATTGGAATTAGTCAATTATTTCATATTTATCAGAAAACTGAGGCTATTCCGGGAACTGATATTTACCTTCAAAACCTAAAACCTGACAATTTTACAGACTTATATCTATTAAATGAATATTTAAAACTTACCAACTCCAATAAACCAAATGGTTCATTAGAGTTTGAAGTTGGTAACAGTAATTATGGAGATAACCTAAACATCTTAGTTACCCCTAATGCAGCCCCCCTAAAGTTAAGGATGAGTCTTTTAAATGGTCAAAGATTCTTTAACTATTATCTATTTAGTGGAGGCTATAATAGAAAGTTGGAAAAAGGTGGTTATGATGGCAACGACAGAGTTGCCTTTACAGGAGAGCGTCACGGTTTTGCTGCTCCAATAAATCCAGAACTAGAAGTCTCAAATAACTATAAACCTTTAAAATACGCGACTAACTTAATGAATAATATGGCGACTAAATTTAGTGATTCTTTTAAAGCTAAAAGTCAAATTAAAGTCTTATTTAACCTTGATTACTACGCAACAGAATATAGTCATCCAGATAGTATAGAACGTCGTAATCAAATAAATAGTATCAATTTAGCAAGAGACTTATTAACCGATATTTTAGTAAAGCCAATCTTATTAAATCATTATTCGGTTGAAGCTGTTTTTTCAGATTCAATCCCACAGGAAACCAAACTATTGTTAGTTCCTACCGCAACTTACTTAAGTGAGTCGGATCAAAACAATTTAGTAACTTACTTAAAACAAGGGGGAAAGGCTATCTTCATCGGTTCAATTCCAACCAAAGATCTATCTGGTAACAAAACTACTATTTTAGCTGATTATTTAAAAGTGACTCCAAAAGAAATCTTATTTGATCACCAAGTTCAATTTATGTCTTTGAAGGCATCAAGTCTCTATGCGTTAGCTGAATTCAGATCCTTCTACATTCAAACTCTAGACACCCCAAATAACCCATTATTCAAAACCGTTCATTCGAATGAAACTGTTGGTTTTTATACGGAAAACGTCATCTATTTAACCAGTATTATTCCAGGTAATTTAAAACTAGTTAATGCGTTTTTAGAACATTTACAACTACCTAAAGAATTAGAACTTATTGGTGATTCAACTTACGTAATTGCTGAGAAAACAGGTGAGGTAGAACACTTTATCCATTTAATTAATATCGATTTTGCGACAAAGCATTTTAGAATCAAACATTACTTCGAAGATAACGAAATTACTTTAAATGCCCAAACAGGTTTAATCCTACCTATTCATCAAAAATTTGACTTTGGTGAGGTCGTTTATTCAACCTGTGAGATTTATAACTATACATCAAGTAGTATAACGGTTAATCTTCACAGTCCAATTAACAAATTAAAGATCATTACAAATTTAGAAATAACGCGTGATAAACAACTGGATATCGAAGAAATCGAAGGTGGTTTTTACTTAACAATTCTTAAAGATTATCGTTTAGATGATTTTTACACCATTCACTTTAAGACGCTCACTTGAGCGTTTTATTTTTCTTGAAAGCCTAATATATTTAACCCTCTTACAATATGTGGACTTCTCATCACAAGTGCCCATATATATCCACTAACATAATTTTCTAACATGACCAGTGTATTTCCTTTATCAATCCCAACATAATCACTACTATACCAAGGTTTTGAGTAAGTATCATTTTCTAATACACCTAAATTAAAAGCGCTCTTTAAGCCATACTTACCATGAATAAATTCGTTTGAATAGTAGTTGTCTAGTGCTTGGATCGCTTCTTCTTCTAAAAAATTAATCGATGCCACTGCAGCGTAGGGAACAACCGTTCCATCAAAGGTATAATGTTTCGCAAGTGGTAGACCGTAAGCCTTATAACCATTTGGTCCATCCCCAGCTGAAGCGCCCCAAGAATCAGGACCTAAACTTAAATACTTAGTTTGATTATCTAAGGCAAACCCATATTGAGATTTTGTCGCTTCAACTGAGTTTTGATGCCAATTGATTCCATTTTCATCTTCAATATTTCTAAAATCAATATATGCTTGGGAATATTGATAGATAAACAATGATCCATTATAGGTATATAAATACTCATTTGTATTATATGAAGAATCGGAGCTGCTATAAGTTCTTCCTTTGTATGATAGCCTTGAGGCTGTAACCATGACGTTATAAGGTAGTTTTCCAACTGAATATTGTTTTGAACCTGCGCTTAAAATATACATCATCAACTGTTCCGCATAATGATTCCATGAGCCACTATGTTTATCTGTTTCTGGTGAGTAACTCATATAAAATTGATTTGTAGTTTCATTTAAATACCATGGCCATTCAATTCTATCAATCAATTGATCGGCTTTTTTTAAAATCTCTCCACCAAAATATTCACCAACAACGATTAACCCTAATGCCAACAGTGCGGTATCAATTACGGAAATCTCACTATAACCAGATCGAATGGTCGTTCTAATATTAATAAAGTGATAAAAGAATCCATGATGATGATCCATTTTCAATAAAGTATCTAAGGTACCTGAGACTATTTTTTCACCTTCTTCAAAAGTGATATACCCATTTTCAATCCCTATCACCCAGGCCGATAAAGCATAACCAGTACTCGCAATTGAGGATAAATCATTGTTGCTCATGCGGTCTCTTGCCAGTCCATATCCAGCGCTTCCTTCATTTAAGTTTGAAGTTAAATAGAAGAAATCAAAAGACCCTTTCATTTCTGCTTCTATATTGTTAGTTTTTTCGTTTAATACTACTCTTTCGATTCTATCTCTTTGATAACTTGATCCACATCCAACTAAACCAAATATTAAAATTAGTAATAATAAACTCACAATTTTCTTCATAATTATTCTCCTGTAATCCCGGAATTATCAATACCTTCAATAAACCATCTTTGTAAAACAAAATACATTATTAACATCGGTAAGATAATCAGTAAAGTCGCAGCCAATCGCATACCTTCGTTTATCATCCTAATATCCCCACCAGGATTCGCTTCTTGATAAGCTGAAACGAACTTGAGCAACTTAATTTGTAAGGTGTCATATTTACCACTATCCATAAAAATAGTTGCCAAATAAGTTTCATTCCAATACCATACAAATGAAAATAAGAAACTGGTAATAAATGAAGGAATCGATAGCGGAACGGCAACCCGTAAATAAATAAACGGTCTTGAAGCGCCATCTATTTGAGCTGCTTCATCCAGCACCTTTGGAATCATTTTATAAAATTGATAAAAAATCAAAACGAAAATAGCCGAATATAACCCTTGTCCCAATGAAGCAGGTAAAATAACCGAGAAAACATTATTTAACAGCCCCATATCATTAAACATAATATATTTAGGAATCATAGTTACCTGTGGTGGGATTATATAGGTGGCGATCAAAAGTGCCATCCATATTTTTTTCCCTTTAAATTCAAATCTCGCAAACCCGTACCCCACCAAAGACGCGACAATTGTTTGAATAATTGCAGGCACAAGAGTAACTAATAAAGTTGTTCCTAAAGTTTTGAAGTAATTAAGACTCTTAAAAGCTTCTTGATAGTTTCCCAAATATAACGAAGAGGGAAGATAATTAATCGCAGGATTCAATAAGTCTTCTAAACTTTGAAAACTGTAACTTACCATATGTAAAATTGGATAGACATAAACAAATCCGATTGAGATTAACAACAAATAAATGATAGCTTTAAATAAGAATCCATCGGAGTAATGAAGGCCAAATAAGAAATGTCTAATTTTCCCAAAAACATACTTAACTTTATCACGTGTCATTATCTCTTACCTCCCTTAGGAAGTCGGTTTTGCCACGGTTTTGCGATCACCAATGTTACAAGACCTAATATCGCAGACACCGACAAGAAATATACCCAAGCCAAAGCTGATGAATAACCAAATCCTTTTGGTAGTGGTGCGAACATGCCCTCTCTAATAATACCTAATGCGGTATTGTTTGAGAAAGTAGATAGTGTCACTATCGTATAAATTGAGGCAACTAAAATGATTGGTCTTAAAGAAGGTAAAGTAATCTTCCAAAAACTTTCCCAAGGTGAAGCACCGTCAATTTCCGCTGCTTCATAGATTTCACGATTAATCTTTTGTAAACCAGCTAAAAATAGCACAATTTGAACCCCACTAAACCATAATATGACAATCATTTCACTTAAGATTATGGCAATTGGTTCGGATAAGAATACCGGAAGGTTAGCTTGCATATTTTCTACCATGCCACTTCGTGAAATAGCAGATAATGTTCCCGTTCCTGAACTTAACAATTCATTAATAACCGGCCCTGAAGAAATAATTACTGGTAAGAAATAAACCGATCTAAAGAAGCCTCTTCCTTTAATCTTTTGATTCAAGAGAATCGCTAATATCATCGAAATAATGATAATAAGTGGCAAATATACAGCTATATCGACTAAATATTCTCTTAATGCATTTAAAAACTCAACATCTGTTGTAAAGGCGTTAACATAATTATTAACCCCAGTAAATGTAGTTACTAGACCTTGTTGACCGTCAATTATAACTTCATTAAAGCTATAATAAAATGATGCCAAAAGAGGAAAAGCACTCAAGAAAGTAAACCCAACTATCCAAATAGAAATAAACGAGTAGCCCGCAATTGCATCACGTTTTTTATTGGTTAATTTCATATGTTATCACCTACCAAATAATCGTTTGATTTAATAATAAGTGATCCATTAATATAATCAATATCACTATAATTTACATAGATGACCTTATTGTTAGAATACTTCACTTCATATACCCCTAAAGCTAAATAGTTTCTATCAACTATTTCTGCGCCAACAACATGTTTTAAAGCATTATTAACGTAATTATATTGACGTAATATTTCTGTTTCCCAATCTATAAACCTAGACGTATAAATGTTTTTGGATCCAGTTTTAAGCAGTTCATGGGATGACTCATAGGTGGTATAAAACGATGGCCAAACATTATATTCTATTAATCTTAATAACTCATTTTGTGTATTTGAAAAGAAATTTGCATGTCTGCCATATAATTCTGTATATCCCGATAAAACAAGCGGGATAAATGGAATGGTATCATCTAACATTGCATTATTGGAGTGATAGAGTTGCGTATTAAAAATCACATCGGCATTCCATCCATATGAATAAGCATTATATAAAGCACTATGATCAAATATTGTTAACATTTCTTGATAGGTTTTGATGGCTTCTTCTCTGATCATCTTACCACTTGAATAAGAAGAGAATACCTTGTTACCTATTTGTTCAAGTGCGACATTGATAATTCCCATATCAAGATAGTTATCATAATCTCTTTCTAATTTTTTAAGCGAATAACTTGGTTTTAAACTATTATATGAAACAAAGTTATTACGGTTGTAATCGGTTATTAACTCTAAATTGACTTTCTTAGCTAAATCAGAAATAGAAAAACCACTTCCCTCTTCATAGCCCTCAGCATAATTAATCGAATAGAACATTTTTACTTTTTCAAGTTCATTTAGTTCTTTAATTAGCTTAGAGTTTCCTAATACTGAAGATAAACTTGCGCCACCAGGTGCTGTATTGGTATAGCCCCCCTTTTGGAATCCGTGATAACTAATAGTTAAATCAATATTGAGAACATCAATAATTTCTTTTACTTCTTCAAGTGAGGTCATTTTAAAGACGTTTTTACCAAAAATACCAGGTTTGTTTTCAGCCCCAAGAATATCAAGATGAAGTGAAATATTATCTTTTACTTCAAGTCGATCTATCTCGGTTTTTCCTAAATAAACCTCTCGATACTTTTTCGCAAGTCCTATATAATTTGCATCATCATTATTTAATAAGACATAATTAATCTTTATGTCAAATGGATGTGCATTTTCAGTAATTAAAGAAATCAGGTTAGTTCCTGATTGATTCATTTTTTGAGTGAAACTATGTCTATAGTTAAATGAAACTTCAAAGTTTGTGATTTGAAAAGCATTTGGATTAGAAAATCTTGCCGCAAAACTTGCATAACTAGCGCCACTTTCAATAATAGTCAATAGACCATTTTGATCCTCCCCATGGATTACACCGAACATATTCGCGCCTAACCCTGGTAAAGGTATTAAAGAACCTTCCTGAGACTTAATTGAGTCTAAAGATACACTAGCTGATAGTCCTTTATCTTCTCCATAAAATAGACCATTATATGTACCCTTTCCTTCAGATTCTTTAAACCGAATTAACGCTCCAACACCTTCAGGAATTAATAAATAACCAGATTCCATTCTATTACGTTTAATCGCTCCCATAAATGGATAAACAATCACATTTTTGAGCTTAAAAGTCGAATGTTCAACAATACTGTCAAATGGAATTGAAACTTCAATTCCATGATTTGTTAAAATAACTTCCAAATTCATTTCAATCTGTGAAGTGCCAAAGAATAAGTTTGCTTTAAACCCGTTTGACAATAATTGAACTGATTTAGTTGAAGAAGCTGATTGAAGGAATGATTCATCTCTACTGTTCCCTTCGGTTCCATAATAATACCAAATGCGAATAGGCGAATTAATATTTCGTTTTTGAGCTGGTGATAAGTCTCTATCACCCTCATCAACTAATTCTGGATACAAATAATTGTCTTCTTCATCTTTTTCAGTGTAATCCGTAAATAAAGAAGACCCCCAAACATAATTGGTTACTTTATCAAGAATGCGTATCGATAAATCTATTTCTTTATAATACAAAATAAAATTATCATTTTCCGCTAACTTTGTATACCCATCAATCGTTACATACGGATTAGAGACTTCTACATATGGATCATCAGCTTGAGTGTATTTGTTTGATACTAAAGTTGATGTTGATGCAGGTCTGCCCACAATAGAAACTGTGTCGGTATAAGTTTTATCAAACCCAAAAATCACCACTACAACCAGCATGGATATAATTAATATTAAGGCAACACTAACACGTTTAAACACGGTTCATCGCCTCCTTTATAATCCCGTAGACAAATTCATAAAACTGATTAAATAAAATCCCAACAATAATCACGATGGTAGCGATGATAAGCATCGTAAATATCGTTAAAAGGATATTACCTATCAAACCTTTAACTGAATAATCATGGACCGATTTAATGGCTAGTATAACCAATAAACCGGACCAAGCAACTAATATAAAATTACTAAACGTGTATAAAAATGATTCATTTAAGGTAAATAATTGACTCAATAACGCTAGAGGTATTGCCCCAATAACATAAGGCATTAATGCATATGCGGTTGCGATATAAATATCTTTAAACCAACCAATACCGTCACCTAAAGTTGATACCAAATAATTTGAAAAAACAAAGAGTAAAATAATACCTGAAAGTAAAAATACAGTTCTTAAAATACTATAAGATTCAATAGAGGATGTTCTAAAGATAAATGAGGTTAAATAGAATGAAACAATACTAACTAAAATGAATAGAATATAAACAATAGTTGCTGATAAATACGATCCTTTGTGCATTTGTTTAATATCATAGAAAGTATCAATAGGATGTTTAAAGACTTGTTTCGTGAATTTTAAATCTTTCACTAATTGATAATTATTAGTTTTGTTATTAAATCTTCTAAGCGGTTCATAAATACCTTTTTTATCATCCACAAACCTTAATACCCTTAGACTAAAATAAACCAGCATCAGTCCAACAATAACCCAAACTAGATAGGCTTGCATCCAATTATATCGAATTTGCCAAAAAGAATCGCTATAACCTTGAACATCTCCAGCAATCTTAAAGTAAGTTGCTGCGTCTTCATAATTTCTTTGACGGAACAAACCTCTTCCTATCGATATATTTGCTAAGGCAAACATACTATTTTTCTGTAATACTTCTTCCCATAAAGTTACATCATATTGACCTTCATTAAAAGAAGCGATTCCGTTATGAACTAAATTAGTAAAGTCAGTTTTTTCTAAATACTCAACACTGTTGTTATTTTGATCAAGAATAAATAAATTATTTTTTGAGTCTACCGCAATCCCAACCGGATTATCATAAAGACCCGGTCTTTTGATACCTGTATTCTTACCACCAAACGAGAAAACCAAATTACCAAAACTGTCATATTCTTGAATAATACCACTCTTAGACAAAATATAAATATTATCTAAGTTTCCAATTGCGATTCCTTGAAGTTCAGTTAATGAAATATTGATGTTTAGTTTATCTTCTGAAGCAATATTAAATTTCTTCACTTGTTTAGAAGCCGTTGGACTTATGGTGAAAACAGAACCTTTTTCATCAATTGCCACATTTGTTGGTGAAGGTGGTTCATTTAATGCAAGGTTTCTACCAAAAAACTTTAATATTTGCGTAAACAATGATAATGACGTTGGATTTGTTCCAAAGAAACCAACAAAGTCTCCTCGATGATTCACTTGAATCAACCCGTTCACTGAACCTAACCCAGCGATATACATTATTCCTCTTGCCCCAACAACTAATTTTGAAGGGCGATAAGGCGAGTTACCAAATAGAGGGGAAGTTGGTCTTGAGTATTCATTTTCTTTGGTTCCGTCTAAATAATATTTAAATACTTTCTGAGCTTCAGGATCAGCCACATAAATAAATTCATCATCAACAAATAACCCAGTTGGTAAAATAAAATCGCCTTCAATTATTTGAAGTAAATCTCCAGATTTATTTAATTTAACAATACGTTTGTTTCCCGTATCAGCAACATAGATAAAGTCCTCATGGACAAAGATATCTTGGGGATTATTTAAACTGACATTAAAGTTTATGATACCCGCTGGTTCATAAGCAGTTTGAGTCAACACTTGAGTATTGTCTGGTCCCATTGTGTATGTTAGATAAGGCACAGGCTTATTAGGGTCAGTTGGGTCACTCGCATTAAGTTGTGTCGATAATCCAAAGATGAAAATGCTCATAATAAGGAAAATCGAAATAAGTTTTTTCATGTTTATCCTCCTACTTAATACCCGAGTGCGCCATCGTGTTCATAACCTTACCTTGCATAAAAATGAAAATAATGAGATTAGGTAAAAACATAATTAAACTACCCGCAGCTGAAATACCCTGTCCCGCAACAACATTGCCACTTGATAATAGGGTTGACATATAATATGCAAATGTCTTTAATGATTCTCGATCAATATAGGTGGTTGAGATACCTGCATCATTCCAAACAGATTGGAATGATACAATCGCAATTGTCGCAATTGCTGGTTTAATTAAAGGTAAAATAATGGACCAAAAAACTCTTAATTGACTTGCCCCATCGATTTTAGCGGCTTCAATTAAATCATTTGGGATTTGATCGATAAATTGTTTAATTAAGAATAAACCTACTGGAACAGCCAATACTGGAAAGATATGAACCCAAAAAGTATCAATCAACCCAAGATTTTCAATGACTAAATACCTTGGAATTGCAACCGAAGCACCAACAAACATTAAGGCAATATTATTCAAGAATAAAATTTCTTTTTTGAACTTAAATTTTAATTTTGATAATGCATACCCTGCCATACTACTGACTACAATTGAGATTAATACTACCGATAAGGTTACTAA
>JAQUCY010000016.1 GCA_028685975.1 Acholeplasmataceae bacterium
GGTTACTGCTTGTAGCGGAAGTGACACAAAGACAGAAACCCTAAAAGCTGCTTTGTTAACTGGTGGACCAGTTAATGACGGTGGTTGGAACCAAATGGCTAAAAATTGGTCAGTTAATATCAGTTGCTAATAAGCGTATTAAATCTAAAGATGATGTCAAAAAAGTTTTATCTGAAATTGAAAGAAACTTAGTTGAACTGTTAATTGATACAGATGAAATTGATGTTGAATAGGAGGATACAATGAATAAAAGAGAACTTCAAAACTTTGCAGTATGGGCAAAAGAAAACTTAGAAAATCAAATTAAAGTATCCTTAAACCTAATGGGTATCTATAGTGATAAAAATATCAAAAGAGCATTTATTCAAGGTGACATCACCGTCATTGAAGGTGAAACCAAAACATATCCTAAATCTTTTAAAGCAAGTAGAGATAGTATTGTTAGAATTGTAAAAGATGAAGGATATGAAAATGTTATTGAACAGTTTGCCTATACTTGGTTTAATAGAATTGTTTCATTAAGATTTATGGAAGTACATGGTTACTTAGATCATGGATTTAAAATATTTCCTGATGGAGGAACTATTGAACCGGAGATATTATCAAATCTCCATTTTATAAAAGACGATTTAAACTTAGATAGTGCATACTATACAAAATTAAAAGAAGAAGATAACATTGAAGAGTTATATCGCTATATCTTATTTAAACAATGCAATTCATTATCTAAAACATTACCAATGTTATTTTCTAACGAATATCAATATTTAGAATATTTACTGCCAACTGTATTATTGACAGGCGAAACAATAATTACTAGAATTGTTGAATTAGACAAAGAAAATTTTTTAAATGATGTAGAAGTTATCGGTTGGTTATATCAGTTTTATATATCAAGTAAAAAAGACGAAGTGTTTGCATCTAAAGAAAAAATAACTAAAGACACACTTCCAGCAGTAACACAGCTATTTACTCCAGACTGGATTGTAAAGTATATGGCCGAAAACTCAATCGGTCGTATTTGGTTAGAAAGTTATCCAACGTCTCCTTTGAGAAATGATATGAAATACTATGTTGACGAAGCCGAACAAACAGCTGAAGTAGAAAAAGAACTTGAAAAAATAAGATATAAGAATGTAAATCCCGAAGATATAAAAATAATCGAACCCGCTGCTGGATCAGGACATATTTTAGTATATGCATTTGACCTACTTTTAAAAATGTATGAAGAAAGAGGTTATCTAACTAGAGATATCCCTAGTCTAATCTTAAAAAATAATTTAGTAGGACTTGATGTAGATAAAAGAGCATCACAACTAGCGCAGTTTGCACTTATGATTAAAGCGCGTAGCGTTGATCCAAGATTCTTTATTGATGATAGAAGAGTGATACCTAAAGTTTTTGAAATTAAAGATTCTAAGAAACTATATAATTTAGAATATAAAAACAATTTAAAAGAATTAGTAGAAAATGACTGGAAAAAGTCTGAATATAACTTAACAGAAAATGATTTAAAAGTTATTGATTATGTGGCAGATACTTTTAAAGATGCAAAAGTTATCGGCTCTCTTTTAAAAGTAAAACCAAGCAAAGGATATTTAGTTGTTGGCGATAAAATAAATAAACTTAGAAAAACTACTGTAGGTGGTGTTTTTACCAATGAGTTTGTTTTATATGGATTAAAGAGGCTGAGTGAATTATTAAGATTAGCACATTTTATGTCTTTAAAGTATGATGTTATGATAACTAATCCTCCTTATATTGGTATTTCAAAGTTTGAAGAACCAATTAAAAAATATGCTAATAAGTTTTACGCAGATAGTAAAGCTGATATGTTTGCAATGTTTATGGAAACTGGTTATGTAAAAAATAATGGATATTTATCGATGATAAATATGCAGAGCTGGATGTTTTTAAAAAGTTTTGAAAAATTAAGAAAATATGTTATTAGTAATAACACTGTAATCAATTTGCTTCATTTAGGCGCTCATGCTTTCGAGGAAATAAGTGGAGAAGTAGTTCAAACATGCACTTTTATACTGAAAAATTATAAATTAAAAAAGTTCATTAGTGTTTTTTATGATTTGCAAAGTTTTGATGCTATTGCAAAGCAGAATTTATTTTTATCAAAAAAGGCGAATAAACACTATAAAAGCATTGAATCGTTTTTTCATATTCCTGGATTTAATTTTTCTTATTGGCTAAATGAAAAAGAAATTGAAAATTTCAAACATGCTAATTTAAGAACTAATTCATTAAATATTTCAGAAGGAATAAAAACAGGCAATAACGAACGATTTATAAAAAAATGGTGGGAAATAAATTCGTGTGAAATATATCCATTTAAAAAAAGCAAATACGTATTTCACCATATGGGCGGGCTAACTAGAAAGTGGTATGGAAATAAAACGGAAGTTATTTATTGGGAAAATGATGGAGAGTTGGTTAAAATACAAAAAAACTCGGGTATCCAAGGCTCAAATATGTTTTTTAAAAAAGTAATTAGTTATGGAAAATCTGGTTCTAATTTTTCTGCTAGAGTTTATGAAAACCAATTATTTGATTCGGCAACTCCCACTATTTTACCTATTAAAAACTTTAACTATATATTAGGTCTATTAAATTCCAAGATTTCGATTTATTATAAACAAATTCTTAATCCAAGTTTGAGCTTTCAAGTTGGTGATGTTGGGAATATACCAGTTATATTCGGAGAAGATGTAGATCAAATTGAGAAAAAAGTAATAGAAGCGGTACAGATTGCCACTGAAGACTGGAATTTAAGAGAAACATCTTTTGAGTTTGAAAAGCATCCCTTAATAGGCAAAGGATTAAAAAAAGACTTTGGTATTTATAAGATGAATCAAAAACTTACTTTTAACAAACTTAAAAAAATAGAAGAAGACATAAATGACTATTTTATTAACCTTTACAGCATAAATGAAATTATTCATAGTGAAGTTGAAGATAAAAACATTTTAGTTTCATCTGTAAACGTTAACGATGAAACAAAATCACTCATCTCATATCTTATTGGTGTCCTAATGGGTCGTTACTCCCTAGTTGAAGAAGGTCTAATCTATGCCGGTGGTGAATTTGACAATACAAGATATGGTAATTATGAATTAGATGATGACGGAATTATTCCAATCTACTCTAAACTAGGTATGGAAGATGGTCTTACAGCTAAAATTATCTCTCTAATCAAGCAAATCTATGGTGAAGAAACATATAAAGAAAATATTGATTTTATTGCTGAAGGATTAGGAAAAAAACAAAATGAAACAAGTGAGGAAACACTTAATCGTTATTTAAATGATGAATTCTATAAAGATCATTTAAAGACCTATCAAAAAAGACCAATCTATTGGATGTTTTCAAGTGGTAAAGATAATGGGTTTAAAGCATTGATATATTTACACCGTTATAATGAAGATACACTTGCTAGAATTAATTCAAATTACTTATTACCGGAAACAACAAGACTTAGAACGGAATTAAATGATCTTGAAAATGGCATCAAATCAAGTGATGCAATCACACAAAGAAGATTGGAAAAAGAGCGAGATATTGTAAATAAACAATATTATGAAGCGATTGAATATGGACTTGTCTTAGACCATATGGCAAATCGTTATATTAAACTTGATTTAGATGATGGTGTTAAAGTTAATTATGCTAAGTTCCAAAATGTTGAGATAGTAAATGAACGCGGATCTAAGATTAAAAAAGATCTATTAATACCAATCAAATAAGAAGGGAGTAATCAGATATGAACATTGATTTTATAGAAGCGAAAAAAGAATTAGATAAAATATTTGAAACAGCTCATTCTTCAAGAAAGATTGTCTTTTGGTATGATGAAGGTAAAAACTTTTTAGAATCAGTTAAAAGTCATGAATTTAATAATGTTGAAACAATTATTTATGAAAATAATCCGTTTAAAATTAAATACTATATTGAAGTAGAAAAACCTAATACAAACATTTTATTATATCTACCGATTGCTAAGCCAAATGATACAGAAAACTGGTTATTAGATATCTTACTATATAGCGATGAGTATTATGCGGATACAGTTGCTCTTACAATGAGAAGGTTAAACTTAACCAACACTGATCTTAGAAGAGTTGTCGGTAGATATGCTAAGTTCTTTGATAATCAGTCTAGAGTAACATCATTAAGAAGTATTGTTAATTTATCAGATAATACGCGTGAAAAAGATTTTATTTTAGGCATGATGGCAGTTTTAGTAAAAACAAAATTTAACACTATTGAAGATGTTTTAACAGAACTTGTTTTTGATGATGAAAAACAAACTAAATATAAAGAACTAGTAAAGTATGGCTTTGAAGAGGAACTTTGGAATTATATAACAGAAAACTTCAATTATTCTGGTGTTGAAGAAATTAATATCTTAACTAAAAGATTTATAATGACATCAGTTTATAGGAGTTCAAAAATAGAAGACTTACCACCATTTCAAAAGCATTTCGTAATTAAAGATGAAGTAGATAGTGGTGCGGTTGATGCTGAGAATTTCATAAGAAGAATTAAGCATGATACAAGGTACCGTGCACTTCAATCAAAATATGAAAAAGAACTTAAAATAGAAGACTTAGTTAAATTTAAAGGCATCGAATATTTTAGTGATTCAGATGTATTTGAAATATTTGATACAAACATCATTAAATCAATTACGGAATCATTAAATTCAGGAAGTATTGATTTAGATTTCTTTCAAAATATTATTAATGAACGAATCGACTCTAAATGGTATAAGGATTATGCAAATGAATATAGTCTTTTATTAAATATCATAGAGTTTAAAAGAGAAACTCAAAAATCAATTAAAAAATTAGATATTGCTGAAGAGTATGTTAGTTATTATGAAGAAGAACTATATGAAGTTGATACACTATATAGACATATTATTTATGGTTTTAAGAGGCTTTCTGAACCAAGTAATGAACTTGAAGAATTGGTTAATAAAGTTGAGATGATTTATGAAAAAGAATTCTTATCAATTTTAGGTAATCACTTTTCTCAAGTGATTAACAAAAAAGACAGCTGGGAATTCTTAAATGCCCCAATGAGTCATGATTTTTATAATGAAATTCAAAAAATCGGTTTTAAGAAGATGTTTGTTATTATTTCAGATGCATTAAGATATGAAATTGGTGTTGAATTATTAAACGAAATTAAAACAGATCCTATTTTAGGTGGAACTGCGACAATCAAACCAATGATAGCACCTCTTCCAAGTGAAACAAGATTTGGTATGGCTTCATTACTTCCTAATAAAAAAATCGAATATAAAGATGGAAACCTATTCGTAGATGGTCTTCCAACAAACGGTACAAGTAATCGTGATAAGGTCTTAAAAGCAAAACACGAATCTTTTGCGGCAATTACATATGAAGATATAAATAATATGAATCAAAAAGAACAAAGACAATACATGTCAGATAAAACACTTGTTTATATATATCACAATATAATTGATCGTATGGGTGAAAACAATGAGGCAAAAGTTTTTGATGCAGTACCAGAAGCAATTGATGAACTTTTAAAACTAGTTAAGAAATTATATAACAATATTCAAACATCTAACTTTGTGATTACAGCTGACCACGGATTTATTTATAAAAGAAAAAAAGTTGATGAATCACAAAAATATAGCAATGTTCTCGCTTTAAAATCTAAGGAAACCTCAAAAAGATTTTTACTAACTGATGAAGTAGTAGATATCCCATACACCAAAGAGTTTGATTCATACGGAATTAAAGTCGTTGTTCCTGAAAGTTATGACTTCTTTAAAACACAAGGTGGTGGCACACAATATATCCACGGTGGTGCATCACTACAAGAAGTTGTTGTTCCATTAATTAGACTATCTGAATTAAGGAGTAAAACTGCAAGTGATGAACCAACTAAAGTGGGGGTTAGATTAAAGTCAACCCAAAGAAAGATAACAAGACGCGATGGGATTGCTTTAGAGTTTGAACAATATGAAAAAGTTGAAGGAAAGAAAAAAGAACGTGAAATAGAAGTTGTTTTAGTCGATGAAGATAATAATCCAGTCTCACCTAGTACAACTTATTTTGCAAACTCAACTTCAGATAATTTAGATGAAAGAATTAAAAGGATTAGAATTACATTAGATAACATTATCTTTGATCGAAATAATCGTTATTATTTATTAATCAAAGATGCTACGACAGATGAGTTGATTGATAAGCAGCAATTCATTATTGATATTACAAATTATAAAGCAATTATATAGGAGGGTTAACATATGGATCTATTAGATAAAAAAGTATATGAAAACTTTAGTGGTAGAGTTGTTAAAAAAGGCGCTACTAAGAAAATTAAGAGTAGTGCCAATGTCCCTACCTATGTATTAGAGTACTTACTTGGCACATACTCAACATCAAATGATGATAAGGAGATTCAAGAAGGTATTAATCAAGTAAAAAAAATCTTACAAGAAAACTATGTAAGACCAGATGAAGCTGAAATGGTTAAGTCTAAGATTAGAGAAACAGGTGCATATACAGTTATTGACCGTGTTTCTGTAAAGCTTGATTTAAAGAAGAATGAATATCGTGGGTTTATTCATTCTTTAGGTGTTGAAGTTATAGTACCAACACGTTATGTAACTGAATATGAAAAACTTCTAAGTGATGGAATTTGGTGTATTGTTTCACTATCTTACTTTTATGATGAGGATGAACGAGGAACACCATTTAAGTTAACAGAGCTTACACCAATACAAGTTCCAAATATGGATATTAATGAAGTAATTGAGGCAAGAAAAAATTTTACTAAAGATGAATGGATTGATTTGTTGCTTCGTTCAACTGGAATGGAACCTACTCAATTTGAAACAAGAGAAAAATGGCACTTGCTTGCAAGACTTACACCACTAATTGAAAATAATATTAATATTTGTGAACTTGGGCCAAGGGGGACAGGAAAATCTCATATTTATAAAGAGTTATCACCTAACTCAATTTTAATTTCTGGTGGACAAACAACAGTTGCTAATCTTTTCTATAATCTTGCAAGAAGAACACCTGGACTTGTTAGTATGTGGGATACAGTCGCTTTTGATGAGGTTGCTGGTATTACTTTTAAAGATAAAGATGGGATTCAAATCATGAAGGATTATATGGCATCAGGCTCATTTGCAAGAGGGAAAGAAATGATTCCTGCAAATGCATCAATGGTGTTTGTTGGAAATATTAATCAATCTGTTGAATCACTACTTAAAACATCACATCTATTTGAACCATTCCCAGAAGCAATGATTGATAGCGCATTTTTTGATAGAATGCATATTTATGTACCTGGTTGGGAAATTCCGAAAATGCGTCCAGAATACTTTACTGATAATTACGGGTTTATAAGTGATTATTTTTCAGAGTTTTTAAGAGAGATGCGAAAAGTACCAATGACTGATGCATTTGATAAGTATTTTAAATTAGGAAGTCAGTTAAACCAAAGAGATACGATAGCAGTTAGAAAAGTCGCATCAGCATTCACTAAACTAATATATCCAGATGGTAATTACACGAAAGATGATATGGAGGAACTATTAGCTTATGCAATAGAAGGCAGAAGACGTGTAAAAGAACAATTAAAGAAAATTGGTGGGATGGAGTTCTATGATGTTCAATTATCATATATTGATTTAGATACAATGGATGAAAAATTTGTTCCAGTTCTTGAACAAGGTGGTGGAAAAATTATTCCCGAAGGACCAATGAAGCCAGGTCATATCTATACGGTAGCACGTGGGTCAAATGGTATGATAGGAACCTTTAAACTAGAAACACAAATATCTAATGGTAGCGGCAAATTTACCGTTACAGGGCTTGGCAATGTTAAAGATGCAAGAGAGTCAGTAAAAACTGCTGAAATGTATTATAAGGCAAACTCCAAGGCAATTAGCCCAAGTATAATGACAGATTCAAGAGATTATGTACTACATATCCATGATGCACAAGGGGTTGGTCTTGCAAGTAGCATTTCAATGGCTACATTAATCGCCTATAGCAGTGCATCCTTAAACAAACATGTTCAAACACAACTAGTTGTACTTGGATCATTTAGTATTGGTGGAACAATCAATAAAGTTGAAAACTTGTCTGATTCACTACAAGTTTGTTTAGATGCTGGAGCTAAACGCGTTTTAATTCCAATGTCAAGTGCAGCCGATATAGCAACTGTACCAGCTGATTTGTTTGCAAAATTCCAAATATCTTTTTATAGTAGTCCAGAAGATGCTGTAATTAAATCATTAGGGATAGAATAGGTATTTATATATAAGGGGAAACAGTAAAATGAATTATAAAATGGGTTCTATATGGAGAAAGTGGGATTTACATATACACACACCATTTTCAGTATTAAACCATGGTGATTTTGGCGATGGATTTTCAATGGATGATACTGAATTGGATATTTATATAAGTAAATTATTTAAAAAAGCTGTTGAAAATGATATAAAAGTAATAGGAGTAACAGATTACTTTACAATTGATGGTTATAAAAAAATAAAAGAAACTTTAAAAGATAAAAATAGAATAAAAAATATATTTAAAGATGAATTGTTAAAAGATAATAATTATTTGGATAAAGTAGAATCAATATTATTACTAGCAAACATAGAATTACGATTAGATAAAGCACTTTTTGATTCCAATAATAAAGGATCAAAGTTTCAAATACATGTTATATTCTCTAATAAATTAAGTTCTAATGAAATAGAAGAAAATTTTATTAATCAATTAAAGTTTTCAAACTATAGTAATAATTCTATGCCAATTACAAAAAATAATATAAAAAACTATGGGAAGAGTTTAAAATCTTCTGGAGTAGGAGGTAAGGGTAGCGACTTATATGTTGGTATGAATAATATTTATGTTAATTTTGATGATTTAAAAACACTACTTAATCAGGATCAATTTAAAAATAAACATATAATAGTTTTGCCAGAAGAAGACCAATCAAAGTTGAATTGGTTAGACCAAACTGCGGGTATTAGAAAAAATATGTATTCACTAAGTGATGCAATTTTTTCTTCAAATAATAGAACAATTAATTGGGGCCAAGATGAAAGTTGTTATAAAATTTTGAATAAACATATGCCTTGTCTTTGGGGTTCTGATGCTCACAAATATGAAGAAATGTTTAATCCAAATGAAAATAGATTTACTTGGATAAAAGCTGATACAACTTTTGAAGGGTTGTTACAAACAATTAAAAACTTTAAAAATAGAATATATATTGGTGAAATTCCAGATGAATTAAATAAAATAAACCAGCGATTTGATTTCTCATTAAATCGTCTAAATTCAAAATTGAAGAAAGATGATAAAAAACATAAAATTTGGTTTGATATAGAATTAGATTTCAATCCATCAATGATCGCTATAATTGGAAATAAAGGCAGTGGTAAAAGTGCATTATCAGATATCATTGGTTATATGGGGAATACATATAATACAGATAGTCTATCTTTTTTACACAAGCAAAGATTCTTAGATCCAAAGACAAAATTTGGGGATTTATATCTAACAGAAGCAATCTTTGGTAGTGATGTAGTTGCCAAAGAAAGATTATCTAATGATACTGTTTTATCAAAACATGAAAAGATTAAGTATTTACCTCAGAAATATATTGAAGATATTGTTAATGATTTGGGAGAAAAATTTCAGAAAGAGATCGATAAAACTATATTCTCTTACATACCAATAACCGAAAAAGGTGATGCTGATAACTTGGATGATTTAATTTCTTCTAAGTCAAGGAATACTTCCGCTCAAATTGAAAATAAAAGGAATCAACTAAAACGATTAAATCAAGAAATATATGATTTAGAAAAGAAATGTACAGATCAATATAAAAGTGATATTTTAGCTAAGCTTTCTCTACAAAAACAAAAGCTCGCAAATCACATTTCAAATAAGCCCACTGAAATAAAACCAGTTTCTGATGATGTCAAAACAGAGAATTCTGAAATGATTGCTGAGTTGAACCTAAAAAAAATGGAATTTGCTGAAGCGATTCAAAAAAAGGTAACTTCGCTAACTGAAATAAATTATAAATTACAAGTTGTTTCAGATTTTAAAGAAAAATTAGTTAGCTTTAATAAAAGTGTTGAAGAATTAAATTTAGATTATGCAGAATTAACTAAAACACTCTCAATTAAGATAAATAGTATAGTAGAAGTTAATTATAATGATGATGAAATTAAAGAATTAGAAAACTCATTAAAATCTAAAAAGGTAAAGCTTAATGATGAGTTGGATGATACAAAATTGATTTTAAATAATTTGGAAATTCCTACTATAGTAGATTACTCTAATAAAAAATTATTTGAAAAATTAAATGATTATAAGTCTCTAAAATATAAAAAACATATAATTGAAGTTACAATTAATAATCTGTCTGATGGAGTATCATTTGAAGAGAGGAAATATTTAGATTATGTTGCAAATTTAAAAAAATGGGAAGAAAGCCGAAAAATGATAACGGGAGAGCTCTTTAATATTGAAGATGGTGAATCTATTAAAAAATATGAAGATATTTTAAAACACATTAATGATAGTTTGCTTGAAGAATTGGATAGTAAATATGCAAAAAGAAATGAGTATATTTCTGATATTTTCAATTATAAAAAGGAAAATATAGAGTTATTAGAAGCAATGTACAAACCAATACAACAAAAGATTAATAAGATTATCAATTCCGAAACTGAAAAAATTGAATTTATTGCTCAAATAAATACTAAAAACGAAGATATAGTAGATAATATCTCAAAACTTATAGATTCCCGTGCTGACAGTGACTTTAGAGGAAGATCAGAAGGATATAGATTAATCCAAGAACTTGTAGATTCAACAGACTTTAATATTAAGGATTCAGTTTTAAATTTTACAAAGGAATTATTGACCAGAACAACAACAAATAAAAATAATATTGATAAAATTTTAAATACTCCTACAATTTTTTATGATTATGTAACTAGTCTCGAGTATCTAAATACAGATTATACAATTATTTCTAATAGGAAGAATCTAAAAGAATTATCACCTGGAGAACGTGGAATTATTCTATTGATATTTTACTTGGCATTGAGTAAAGAAAACATTCCATTAGTAATTGATCAACCAGAAGATAATCTAGATAACCAGTCGATTTATTCCAGACTAGTCCCTGCTATCTTAGAAGCAAAAAAGAATAGGCAAGTAATAATTGTTACTCATAATCCTAATATTGCAATTGCATGTGATGCCGAACAAATAATATATTGCTCTGTAGATAAAGAAACTGGAGAACTAAAATACGATTCAGGAAGTATTGAAAACCCAATTATAATGAAACATATAGTTGATGTGTTAGAAGGTACAAAACCAGCGTTCACTAAGCGTAAAGAAACTTATGAATAGAAATAAAGAACAAAATAAAACATGTTATTTATATATAGAAATATTATTATCAAAAACAAGTTCACACAAAAAATATTTTTTTCTGTAGAGGTGATCTTTTGAAAAGAAAAGAAATAAGTAAAACAAGGCAAGAAATAATACATCATAATTTTGAAAAATATTTAAAATTAAGAAAAATGACTCAAAAAAGTTATGCTGAAAAAGCGAATGTAGGTAAAAGTACAGTTTCTAAATGGATTACAAATAATGGTTCTAATATGAGTGCAGAAGATATTTATCAAGCATCTTTAATATTTCAAATTAATATAAGTGATTTATATTTAACGGATATCGAAAAGGGGCAAAGTAGGCTTATTAAACAAGATGATTATAAAAAAATAGTGGCTCAAAAATCAAAAAAAATTATTATGTTTGAACCAACACTACGTAATTACAATGTCACTTTATTTTCTGTTTCACTTATAGTTTTGATACTATCAGTAATAATTCAAGGGTTTAAGTTGTTTGAAACTCCATATATATTATTGTTTTCTTTACCTATAGTTGCTTTTAATCTTATTAATAAAACTAACAAAATTAATGAAACATTTATAATTAATTACATAGATGAGATTTATTATAGAGCAAATGAAGAACAGTCATTATTCTATATACTAAGGAAGATTTATGCATTAATTCCAATTTTAAGTATTATTCTTTTTATCTACACAATAAATAAATATGATCATCTCACAAACGAATATTTATTTGTATTTTATGTATTAACAATACTAATATTTTTCTTCGTATCACTTTTTGCCTATTTTGGAAGTAGAAATAAAAATGTAAAAGAAGTTTATGATTATGAAATTCAAGAACTATCAAGTAAAGTATTAACCATTCTTGTTTTTTTAGTAATAGTATCAATAAACTTTCTTTTAATTATAAACTATCAAACAAGTTTGTTAATTACGATTTTCATAGTACTAGTATTGTGTTTTCTAATTACTGATTATATTTTAGCCTATAAATGGTTTAAAACATTAGTAGCAGTTTATGAAAGTGATACAGAAACCACCAAATTATATGAAAAATAATTCCTAAATAGAATTATTCAATTTATTTAATTCCATATTAGGATTACCACTTGATATTATACATTTATATAATAAACTTATTACATAGATTATATATCGAGAAAGGTGGTGAGTATTTTGAAAGATATATTTAATTTTATTGTGTCTTCATGGGATGTAACAGAACATTTTATTGTTAATTGGCTAATAGTCGGTGTTATTGGACCCTTTGCATATATGAAGGCATTCCGTCTTACCGGAGAGTTAGCAAATGGATTTGGAAGAGTTGCAATTTTAATGAAAATTATACACTGGATTATTAGATTGGGAATTTATTTTTCTGTTGTCTGGATACTTAAAGGAGCAATATTTGTAATTTCATTTCCAATAACAATTATTGGTGTTAATAGTCCGAGATTTTGGTCATCAATAATTGCAGGTATTGTTTTATTACTAATATCAGTTAAGACTAAAAGTGAGAGTAATATGAACAATAAACTATTTTGGAAATAATTTTAAATTTAATTTACGCATTTAAATATTAATAAACAATCAATCAATACAATAATATATATGGAATGGTAAATGACAAATGTTAATAATTGTATATGTTGATTTATAACGAACAACGTTAACTCAACCCTAAAACCATAACAAACTCCATCAACTTAAGACATACAAAATTAACGGCTCTAATGAGACTTTTTTTTATGCTTTTTCATCATTACACTTATTTAGCACTAAAAAATATAAGTAGTGCTTTTTAACATAACAAGAAACGACTTAAAAAAGTATAGTTTAGTTTGCATGATCACCTCTTTAGATAAGAATGTAAAATAAAAAAATTATTTAGGATTGGTGTATAATTATGATAATGTAGAATTGTAGAATCAAAGTTGAGTAAATCTAGGCAAATTAAAGTACAATAAATAGTCCGCACCTCCAAACGAGTACCCTTATATTGACATTTATAAAAGAACATAAAGTACAAGAAATTGTTATCAATTCACTTTCATCGTTTAAATATATAACATGCCCGTCGTACACAAAAAAAAGATAGCAAACTGTAGCTATCTCCTTTAAATATAATTAATCACTTAACAAATGGTATTTGAATCTCTGTCAAATAATTGTCTTCATTTCCCTCATCCCAACAACCGTGGATATATACTTCACGAATTGGACCGGATATTGAATAACCTTTTTCTTTTACATAATTTACCGCATACGCATAAGCTTCTTGCAAATTTTCATATTTGCCTTTATGGATAATTGATAATGCCCTAATCTCAGGGTCTTGTCTAAACTTAATAGTTTCATTTTCAACACCAAAAGATTCAACTTCTTCAACATATTCTAATTCAACATCTCTTTCTTTATATTCTTTTGCAGTATATGTTACATAACAATAATTCTTGCATTTTAATGTTGGGTTTAATCTCCCACATTCTTCTCCTGCAGAAAGAACAAAATTAAATAAATCTTGCATTGAATCAATTACACCGTGTTTATAATAAACACTTTTTGAAGGTACTACTATTTCTTTTGCTTCGTATTTTTCCATAAACTCACCTTTCTTTGCTTTTGAAATATATTTTTTTATCAAAGAGATTTGTGTTATTTTTTTATTTAGTTCTTTTTCTAAATTCATTCTTTGCTTTTCTAATACTTCTTGTAGATAATTGTTATTTATTAAAGTTTCCTTAATATCTAATAAAGGAACATCTAATTTACGTAATTCCACAATTTTAAGCAATTCATTAAGTTGATCAATTTGATAATATCGATAACCATTATCGTCGACAAATACTGGTCTCAATAATCCAATCTCATCATAATATCTTAATGTCTTGACAGTTGTTTTAGCTAAGCAAGAAAATTCTCCTATTTTTAACATCTTATCACCTCTTTGCACAATTCATTATATTTGCTCCAGTAAGGGGAGAGTCAAGCACTATTTTATTTTTTCGTCGTACTATAAATAATCCAACAAATACTTCAAACAAAAAAATCCTTGATTCATTCGTTAACTCTTCTTTCAAGTTCCGTTTTCAGCAAAAATGTTAAAACAAGGTTTTTACTATAAATCGGTTTATATTTAGTATCATCATTAGAACACCCATCGCAGAGGCACGGCGCTAAACTCGGACTTCATAACTTTGAGTCGCTTGGAAGCATTCTAGACTGCTCGAATAAATTTTACTATAACAGTCTTAAAAAGTCTATTATTTAAACCGTGATTCCCTTGCCATTCACAAACTTGAATGTGAAGGTTTTTTGGTAGAATAAAAAATGAATTTTACTATGGAAGAGATTGGACTAACGTAAGTATTAATAATTTTATTATACTTCTTAATAAATATTTAACTTGGAATAATAATTCTAGAGGAAAAAGAAGTTTAAACGGACTTACTCCAAATGAATATAGGAGTTTATATTACAAATAGAAAGTCCAATAAATAGTCCGCACCTCCTTTCTTTCTTTTTTAAATTGACATTTACAGAAACATTATATAAAAACTTGGAAGCAGTTAAATTAAGAGTTGCTAAAATATATGAACGATGAATTTAAAGATTATCAATAACTATTTAAAGAATGGAAGTAATAAAGATTACCTGTAATAGTCATGCAATTATTGATAAGTTGTTCGAGTCAATAACATCAGTGTATGAACGCTCAGATAGAAATACAATATACTTTTGTGGTTATTAGATATGCAAAACCAAGTAAATATGATTAAATTGAAAATTGACGTTATAAGCGTCATTTTTTATTGAAAAAAAATTAACATAAATGTATAATTAGTATGAAAAGTATAACAAGTATAATGGAGGATTAATTATGTCAGATAAATTAGAAGGAAAGAGCATGTCGGTGGCTAAAGTTGGTGAAAAAGGTCAAATCGTTATACCAAAAGAGATGAGAGATATGTTCAATATCAAACCAGGAGATACAGTTTTAGTTCTTGCTGATAAAGAAAGAGGTATTGCAATTTTATCAAATGAAGATTATATGAAATTTGCTCAAAGCATTTTTAACGCTCAAAACAATCCTCTAGGTCATAAATAATGATTGCTATATCAATTAATGGATTAACAAAAAAGTATAAAGAAAGAATTGCAGTTGATGACTTATCACTTGATATTAATGAAGGTGAACTCTTTGCACTTCTTGGATTCAATGGTGCTGGAAAAACGACAACTATTAAATTGCTGACAGGTTTATTAAAACCAACAAGTGGTGATGCACATATATTCAAAAAAAGTATCGTAAATGAAATCAACGATATAAAACCTATTTTAAATATTTCTCCGCAAGAATCTGTTGTTGCACCTAATTTGAGTGTATTTGAAAATCTCGTTCTTATTGCTGAAATA